>JAHEBR010000351.1 GCA_024642185.1 Marivivens sp.
CGGCCATGGAACGAGCCTTCGAAGGTGATGATATTCACCCGCTCGGGGTGGCCTTTCTCGTAGTGATACTTGCGGGTCATCTTGACCGCGAGTTCGCAGGCCTCGGTCCCGGAATTGGTGAAGAAGGCGGTGTCGGCGAAGGTCGCCTCGACCAGTTTGTCGGCCAGCGCCTGCTGGGCGGGGATCTGGTAGAGGTTGGAGGTGTGCCAGAGCGCGTTCGCCTGCTCGGTCAGGGTTTTGACCAATTCGGGGTTGGCATGGCCCAGCGCATTGACCGCGATCCCCGCGCCGAGATCGAGAAAGCGTCGCCCGTCGGCCTCGATCAGCCAGGAGCCTTCGCCTTTGACGAAGGTCAGGGGAGCGCGGTTGTAGGTCGGCAGGAGCGAAGGGATCATTTTGGGCCTCCAATGGTGAAGATCAAGGGGTGCCCCATGGCCGGAGGGGTGTCAACGGCTTCGCGCCTCGGGGCCCCCGTATTTGCGGACGGATGTGGCAACAGGCCCCGCGCGATCAGGGCTTGAGACGATAGCCCATGCGGAACCAGCGCCAGCAGAGCGCGAGGACCGCCAGCGCCGCGCCGGATGCGATGGCGAGGCCAAGCGCAGGGGTGCTGTCGGAGACCCCGATCATGCCAAAGCGGACGCCGTCGATGATATAGAAGAAGGGGTTGGCGTGGCTCATGGCCTGCATCGGTGCGGGCAGCGCGGTGATCGAATAGAAGGTGCCCGAGAGGAACGAGAGCGGCGTCACCACGAAGTTGGAGATGGCCGAGAGCTGATCGAACTTGTTGGCGAAGATCGCAGCGACGATGCCGAGCGCGCCCATGAAGACCGATCCGGCGAGGACGAAGGCCAGCGTCCAGAGCGGGTGGGCGATGCCGACGCCGAGAAAGAGCCACGCGCCAAAGGCGATCACGACCGCCACGATCATCCCCCGCGCCACGGCGCCGGCGATATAGCCGATGACCAGTTCAAGCGGGCTCAAGGGCGGCATCAGCGTATCGACGATATTGCCCTGCACCTTGGCCGAGGTGATCGACGACGAGGTATTGGCGAAGGCGTTCTGGATCACGGTCATCGTCAGGATGCCGGGGGCGAGGAAATGCATGAAGGGCACGCCCATCACATCGCCGCGCCCTTTGCCGATGGCGATGGTGAAGATCAGTAGAAAGAGGCCCGCGTTGATGAGGGGCGCCATGATCGTCTGGCTCCAGACATTGGCAAAGCGCATGACCTCGCGCTTTGCCAGCGTATAGGTGCCGAGCCAGTTAACCCGGCCGAAACGGCGTACGCCCATTTTCTGCGCTGTGTTCATCTGCCCACTCCCTGCAGCCCAAATCGATTCGACCGCTTGTATCCCGCGTTCCCATGCTTAGAATAGGGGGCTGACCCGAGTACTTGGCCGGATACGCCCCCGTTGGCCCCGCCCTTTAGCCGAAGGAATGTAGGATGTCGTGGACCGACGAGCGCGTCGAGCTCTTGAAGAAGATGTGGACCGAGGGCCAGTCGGCCAGCCAAATCGCCAAGGAACTGGGCGGTGTGACCCGCAATGCCGTGATCGGCAAGGTGCATCGCCTTGGCCTGTCGAACCGCGCCGGTGCAGGCGCCGCACCTTCGGCCCCGGCGGCCAGCCCCGCCAAGGCCGCCGCCACGGAAAAACCCGCAGCACCTGCGGCCCAAAAGACCGCACGCCCTGAGTCCAAGCCAGCCGCCAAGGCCAAGCCTGCTGCGGGGGACGAAGGCGCTTCTGACGAGGCCGCCCCAATCCCGATGAGCGCCGCCCGGCGCGCGATCATCCCCGCCGGCCAACCGCTTCCGCCGCAGCCCTCGGCCAACGAGATCAGCCCAGAAGCGCTCGCCAAGGTGAGCGAAGTGGAAAAGACCGCCAAGAAGCTCACGCTGATGGAGCTGACCGAAAAGACCTGCAAATGGCCCGTGGGCGATCCGGCGACCGATAATTTCTGGTTCTGCGGCCTGCCCGTGCAGCAGGGCAAGCCCTATTGCGAGGCCCATGTCGGCGTGGCCTTCCAGCCAATGAGCGCCCGCCGCGACCGGCGGCGATAGGAAATCGGGCGCGAGCCTCCATGTCGCA
>JAHEBR010000096.1 GCA_024642185.1 Marivivens sp.
TCCTCAAGGAATTCATGGTCCGCAACACCTATGTCTATCCGCCCGAGCCTTCGATGCGGATCGTGGCCGACATCATCGAATACACCTCGCAGGAGATGCCCAAGTTCAATTCGATCTCGATTTCCGGCTATCACATGCAGGAAGCGGGCGCGAACCTCGTCCAAGAGCTCGCCTATACCCTTGCCGATGGCCGCGAATACGTCCGCACCGCGATCAAGCGGGGGATGAATGTCGATGATTTCGCAGGCCGCTTGTCGTTCTTCTTCGCCATCGGCATGAATTTCTTCATGGAAGCCGCCAAGCTGCGCGCCGCGCGGCTTTTGTGGCACCGGATCATGGCCGAGTTCAATCCGCAAAAGCCCGGCTCGTCGATGCTGCGCACCCATTGCCAGACCTCGGGCGTGAGCCTGCAGGAGCAAGACCCCTACAACAACGTCGTCCGCACCGCCTATGAGGCGATGGCGGCGGCCTTGGGCGGCACCCAGTCGCTGCATACCAACGCGCTTGACGAGGCCATCGCGCTCCCGACCGAGTTCTCGGCCCGGATTGCGCGCAACACCCAGCTGATCCTTCAGGAAGAGACCGGCATCACCAATGTCGTCGATCCGCTGGCGGGCTCCTACTACGTCGAAAGCCTGACCGCTGAACTTGCCGAGAAGGCTTGGGCCTTGATCGAAGAGGTCGAGGAGATGGGCGGCATGACCAAGGCGGTTGCCTCGGGCCTGCCCAAGCTGCGGATCGAGGAAAGCGCCGCCCGCCGTCAGGCGATGATCGACCGGGGCGAAGAAGTGATCGTCGGGGTGAACAAATACCGCCTCGCCAAGGAAGACCCGATCGACATTCTCGATATCGACAACGATGCCGTGCGGGCCAACCAGATCTCGCGCCTTCAGCACGTGCGCGGCACGCGCGACACCGCCGCCTGCGAGGCGGCTTTGGCCGAGCTGTCGCGGCGGGCGAAAGAGGGCGGCAATCTTCTCGAGGCGGCTGTCGAGGCCGCGCGTCAACGGGCCACCGTGGGAGAAATCAGCATGGCGATGGAAAAGGAATTCGGGCGGCACCGGGCCGAGGTCAAGACCCTCGCGGGCGTCTATGGCGCGGCCTATGAGGGCGATGCAGAGTTCGCGGCGATCCAGAAGGCGGTGGAAGATTTCGCCGAGGACGAGGGGCGCCGTCCGCGGATGCTGGTGGTCAAGATGGGGCAAGACGGCCACGACCGCGGCGCCAAGGTGATCGCCACCGCTTTCGCCGATATCGGCTTTGACGTGGACGTGGGCCCCTTGTTCCAGACCCCCGAAGAGGCCGCGCAGGACGCCATCGACAACGACGTGCACGTTGTCGGCATTTCGTCACAGGCAGCGGGGCACAAGACGCTCGCGCCCAAGCTCGTTCAGGCGCTCAAGGATCAAGGCGCCGAGGATATCATCGTCATTTGCGGCGGCGTGATCCCGCAGCAGGATTATGACTTCCTCAAGAAGGCCGGCGTGAAGGCGATCTTCGGCCCCGGGACGAATATCCCCGAGGCCGCCAAGAACATCCTCGGCCTGATCCGTCAGGCCCGCGGCTAGGCTTCGGCAGGCGCGGCCTCGCGCCGCGCCGCCAGCATCAGGACGCCATAGCCGAGGATCGCCGAGACGAGCGAGCCGGACAGCACGCCAAGCCGCACGGCGTTCATCTGTGCGGGGTCGGCAAAGCTGAGCGAGCCGATGAAGAGCGACATGGTAAAGCCGATGCCCGCAAGGCAAGCGATGCCATAGATGTGCATCCAACCCGCACCATGCGGCAGGCGGGCAAAGCCGAGCTTCACCATCGCCCATGTCATCCCGAAAACGCCGATCTGCTTGCCGACGATCAGGCCAAGCGCGATGCCAAGGGGCAGGGGGGCGAAGAGGTCGGACAGTGACAGGCCGGTGAGCACAACACCGGCATTGGCGAAGGCAAAGATCGGCACGATCATATAGAGCACATAAGGCGATAGGCCATGCTCGAGCGCGTGCAGGGGCGATTTGCCGAACTTGTCGGTGAGCGGGATGGTGAAGGCCGTGACCACGCCCGCGAGCGTGGCGTGGACGCCTGATTTCAGCACGAGGAACCACATGATCGTCCCGAGCAGCAGTGCCGGTGCGATCCGGTGCGCGCCTTTCCAATTGAGCCAGAGAAGGCCCGCAAGCGGCAGGGCGGCCAGCATCAGGTAATCGACCTTGAGTTCGGCCGTATAGAAGAGGGCGATGATCAGGATCGCGCCAAGGTCATCAAGGATCGCCAGCGTCAGGAGGAAGACCTTCAGCGAGGCGGGCGCTCGGGTGCCCAGAAGGGCGAGGATGCCGAGGGCAAAGGCGATGTCGGTCGCCGCCGGAATGGCCCAGCCGCCAAGGTTGGCGGGGCTCGACCAGTTGAGCGCCACAAAGACGAAGGCCGGCAGGATCATGCCGCCCACCGCCGCCATGCCGGGCAGAACCACGTCGCGCGGGTTCTTGAGCTTGCCTTCCAGCATCTCGCGTTTCAGCTCAAGCCCGATGAGGAAGAAGAACACCGCCATCAGGCCATCGTTGATCCACAGGATCAGCGGCTTGGCGAGGCCGTCGCCGTTAAGCGTGACTGACAGCTTGGCTCCGAGGAAGGCGTCATAGAAGGGCTGGAGCGAGGAGTTGGCGACCATCAGCGCCGCGAGGGCAGAGGCCATGAGAAGGATGCCCCCGAAGGCATCGTGCTTGAAAAACCGGTCGACCGCGGCGAGTAGTGACATCCCTATTCCTGACTGTTTGTGTTATGTTTGTTCCCATTTAGGTCGATACGGGCTTGAAACAAGAACGGATCAGACGAAAGTGGCGATCAGTGTGAAAGGAATTCTCCGATGTGGCGGCTCGATCATCTCGCTGTGGTGTGCGCTGATCTGACCGAGGGCACGGCGTGGGCCGAAGCTGCCTTGGGCGCGGAACTGGCAGCGGGCGGCAATCACGCCCGCTACGGCACGCATAACCGGCTCTTGGGGCTTGGCCCAGATCTTTATCTCGAAGTGATTGCACCGGATCCCGGGGCCGCTTCGCAAGGGCCCCGCTGGTTCGGGCTCGATGCGGTCTCCGGTCCGCCGCGGCTGGGCAACTGGATCGCGGCCTGCGACGATCTGGACACGGCCCTCGGGGCCAGTCCGAACAGGGCGGGCGAGGCCGTCGATCTCGAGCGGGGCGATCTGAAGTGGCGCATCGCCGTGCCGGCGGATGGCAGCCTGCCGATGGCGGGCGGTTGGCCGACGCTGATCGAATGGGCCCATGGCACCCGCCATCCGGCGTCGCGGCTTGCCGATAGCGGGCTGCGCCTCAAGCGCTTGGCGATCGGTCATCCCGAGGCGGCGGCAATCTCGGCGAAGCTTGCACCCCTCCTAGACGACCCGCGCATCACATTTGTCCAAGCGCCGACCGTGTCACTTTCCGCCATCTTGCTGACGCCCCAGGGCGACGAAAGGCACCTATGACCATCCGCCCCGCCACAGCCGCTGACGCGCCCTCCATCGCCGCGATCTGGAATCACTATATCCGCGAGACGACCGTGACCTTCCTGCCCGACGAGAAATCGGTCGAAGACGCAGAGAGGATGATCGCCACCGATGTCTGCCTTGTGGCCGACGACGGCGGGGTTCAGGGCTTTGCCCGCTACTTCCAGTTTCGCGGCGGGCGGGGCTATGTCCATACGGTCGAGCATACCGTCCTTCTCGCCCCCGGCACCGCCGGGCGCGGCTACGGGCGGGGGCTGATGAAGGCGCTCATGGCCCATGCGGCAGAGGCCGGCCGGCATTCGATGTGGGCCGGGGTGAGCGGTGAAAATGCCGATGGTGTGGCCTTTCACGCGGCGCTTGGATTTGAAGAAATCGCCCGCCTACCTGAGGTGGGCTTCAAGTTCGGACGCTGGATAGATCTCGTCCTCATGCAAAAACGCCTCTGACATCGGCGCCCCAAACCGTTAGGCTCGCCCCCATGTCGATCTGGACCCGAATTGCTGACGCCCTATCCTCGCTCGCCAAGGGCGAGGGGCTCTCGACCGTTTTCGAGAAACTCCGCACGCCGCCCGAGCGGTCGGTCGCCTTCGCCATCGCCGTGATCGGCCTTGGCGCCAAGATGGCCAAGGCCGATGGCCTTGTGACCCGCGACGAGGTCTCGGCCTTCCGCGAGGTCTTTTTCATCGCCCCCGACGATGAGGGCAACGCCGCCAAGGTCTTTAACCTTGCCCGTCAGGACGTGGCGGGTTTCGAGGAATATGCCCGCCGCATCAAGGCGATGTATGGCGATGAGGTCGATCCGCTTTGCGATCTCATGGAGGGGCTCTTCCACATCGCCATGGCGGACGGGGAATATCATCCGGCGGAAAACGCCTTTCTTTTACAGGTCGCCCATATCTTCGGCTTCGACGAGCGGCGCTTTTCCCGCATCCGCGCCCAGTTTGTCCCCGATGCCGAGCGCGATCCCTATGACGTTCTGGGTGTCGCCCATGACGCGCCAATCGCAGAGGTGCGCGCGGCTTGGCGGGCCTGCGTGCGCGAGAGCCACCCCGACCAGATGATGGCGCGCGGCCTGCCGGAAGAGGCAATCCGTATGGCCGAGAAACGGCTCGTGGCGATCAACCGCGCCTGGGAGCAGATCAGCGGGAAAGCCGCATGAGGGCCGCATGAGGATCGCCACCTACAACGTCGAATGGTTTGCCAACCTCTTCGACGATGCAGGCAACCTCATCGACAACAACAGCTGGTCGGGTCGGCAAGACGTGACCAAGGCCGAACAGGCCGTGGCGCTGGCGCGGGTGTTTCAGGCGATGAACGCCGACGCGATCATGATCATCGAAGCCCCCGACATCTCGCCCCACCGCGACGGGCGCGTCGCGCTCGAGACCTTCGCCGCCTATGCCGGCATTCGGGCGCGCAAGGCTCTGGCGGGCTTTCCGAACGACACCCAGCAGGAGATTATCCTGCTCTACGATCCCGATACCGTGACAGCGGTGCACGACCCGAAAGGCGATGGCACCAGCAAGAAGGGCTCGTCCAAGGCGCCACGGTTCGACGGCGTGTTCCGGCTCGATCTGGATATCGACGCAGCACCCGAGCTGATCCGCTGGTCGAAGCCGCCGCTCGAGGTGGCGCTGAAGACCAAGGGCGGGCGCGAAGTGCGGCTCATCGGCGTTCACGCAAAATCCAAAGCGCCGCACGGCGCCCATGAAGGACACGCCGCCTACCGCGTGGCGATCGACAACCGCCGCAAGCAACTTGCCCAATGCATCTGGCTGCGGCAGCGGATCGAACAGCATCTGGAAGAGGGCGACGACCTGATCGTTCTGGGCGACCTGAATGACGGCCCCGGCCTCGACGACTATGAAAAGCTCTTCGGGCGCTCGAGTGTCGAAATCATCATGGGCGAAGAGGGCACGACCCGCCTCTTCGATCCGCACGCGCGGCTGGCTCTCAGCCAGAGGATCGGCGCGATCCCGACAAGCTCGCGCTTTCGCCTGCCGCCCGACGGCCGCTATCTCTCGGCCATGCTCGATTACATTATGGTCTCGCCCAAGCTGCACGATCTCGACCCGGTTTGGCGTATCTGGCATCCGTTCGACGATCCGTCGATCTATGCCGACGAGGCCTTGCGCGAGGCGCTTCTGACCGCCTCGGACCACTTCCCCGTTTCGCTCGATATCGCGCTCTAGCTGTCTAGGATCGTGACATTGACTGTCGCCCGAAGCGACGAGGCCAAGGCGTTGAGCCGGTTTTGCGCCACTTCGCCGAAAAGCGGCCGGGCGTGGGCGCTCAGCACCAGTTCGAGATCGCGCTTCTTGGGCCGCCAGATCAGCTCGCCCGGCGCCTCTTCCGCCCCGAGCCAGAGCATCGCGCCAAGCCGCATCGCCTTGCCCAAGACCTCGGCCTGCTGCAACTCTTCGACGGTCAAAAGCTGGAAGATCTTTTCAAACCGAGAGCCTTCGCGCTTGTTCGAGTAGCGGTGCAGAAGCGACAGGCCGAGGAACACGCGCTCGCGGTGCTTGAGCCCGCCAAGGTTGGCGCGCGTGGCGTTGTCGAAGGCGACCTCGTCGCGGTAGTCGGGATGCGCCCGCCATGTCACGTCATGCAGAAGGCAGGCCGCCTTGATGATCCGCTTCTTCTGCCAGTCGGCTTTGGGGAAAAGCGGCAGGACGAAATCATAAAGGATCTTGCCAAAGCCCGGCAGGCGGGCGTCTTTCGCCTCGGCAAAGCGGCAGGCCTCGATCAGCGGATCGCGCGCGCGCAACTCGTTTGGCATCTGCTCGTAGAGCATCCCCTCGCGGATGCCGTAAGAGCTGACCGTGATATCCTTGGGCCGGAAGATTTTGACCAACTCGCGCAGAACGACGATGGCGATTGGCACAAGCGCCATACGGTCGGCAGAAATGCCTGCGCGGTTGCGGACGACCTCGGGGTTGGTCGCCTCGATATAGCTCTGGGTCAGAGCCACGTTCTGCGACGACATCCGGTATTCGTGTAGAACGGTCAGCGGATAATCGCGCCGCTCCATGTCGATGCGGGCGATCGCGCGCCAAGAGCCGCCGACGAGAAACAGGCGCTTGCCGGTCTCGTGGTTCATCTTGGCGTGCAGGTCCGCGATCACAGCGCGGATATGGTCCTTGAGCGCCTTCTTGGTGGTGAAGTGGCTCAGGCGCAGCGGGCCCAGGGGCGAGGTTTCGCGGCGGCCGACCTTGCCGTCATCGAGGTCTGCGATTTCCATCGACGAGCCGCCGATATCGCAGACGATGCCATAGCTGCCGGGCCAGCCGAGAAGCACGCCTTGGGCCGAAAGCCGCGCCTCTTCGCGGCCGTCGATCACCCAGAGCTTGATGCCGGTCTCGCGCTCGACCTCGGCGCGGAAATCCTCGCCGTCTTCCGCCTCGCGCACAGCGGCGGTGGCGACGGCGGTCAGGGGGCGGATGCCCATGCCCTCGGCCAAGGCGGCAAAGCGGCGGATCGCCGAGACGGCGCGCATCCGGCCCACGGGATTGAGCCGGCCCGTCTCGGCCAGCCCGGCACCGAGGCCCGCCATGACCTTTTCGTTGTAGAAATAGGCGGGGCTTCGTGCCGCGCCGTCAAAGACCACAAGACGGACCGAGTTCGAGCCCACATCGACCACGCCAACGCGGGAAAGCGCGCGTGCCTTGGGATCGTCGAAGATCGGCCTGCCGAAGCCGCCCCAATCGGTCGTGTCGCGTGTCTCGGCTTCGGTCATTCTGGTCCCCAGGGTCTTGCGGCAGTCTTGGCGGCAGGGCGTGGCCTGTCAATCGTCGGTATGTGTCAGTTCCGGCACGTCCTTCGCGCCCGCCGAGCCGCGCCCCGAAAGCGAGGGGTTCTCCATGAAGAAGCGGTGGCAATTGAAGGCCGGTCCGCTTTCCGGCGGCACGGCGCGGGTAAAGCTGCCATCGGCGCCCATGGTCCAGCTTTGCGCCACATCGTGCAGGTTGGCGGCCATGATCTGGCTGACGATCTGGGCCTTGACCGTGGGGTTGGTGATCTCGACCAGCGTCTCGACGCGGCGGTTGAG
>JAHEBR010000097.1 GCA_024642185.1 Marivivens sp.
AGCCTTGCCGTCACGCTTTCCCCCTTGCGGCGGATCTCGACCGTCTCGCCGGGCTGGCAATCAATCCCGATCAGCGCATAGCCGATGTTGGCCTTCATCCGGTAGGACCAGACGCAGTTGGTCATGTCGCCGACCTTGCGGCCATCCTTGGTGATCTCTTCCCAGGCAAAGCCAAGCGGCGCGGGCGTCTCGCCCTCTAGGATCAGGCCAAGCTGGTGGCGTTTCGGCCCTTCGGCGGCGATCCGGCGCAGGGCTTTGATGCCGATCACATCGTCGGCCACGTCGAGGTCGACATACTTGCCGAGGCGGACCTCGTAAGGATTGGTGGTGTCGTCGGTATCGCCGCCACAGGAGACAAGGCCACTCTCGGTCCGCTCGGGCGTCGTGGGCGCGCCGGGACCGATGCCATGAGGCGCTCCGGCTTCCTTGACGATGTTCCAAAGCTCGGTGCCGCGTGTGCCGTCCTTGAGATAGATCTCGAACCCGCCCTGCTTGGACCAGCCAGAGCGCTGCACCGCGACCGGGATGCCGCCCACCTCGGTCTCCTTGAACCAGAAGTATTTCACCTCGCGCACCCAGTCGCCGAAGATATGGGCGACCACATCCTCGGCCTTTGGCCCCTGCACAGCCAGCGGCGAAACATCGGGCTCGGACACCTTCACATCCAGCCCCCGCTCCGCACCGATGGCCCGCGCCCAATACCAGATGTCGCTATCGGCGATCGAGAACCAGTAGCGGTCCTCGTCAAGCTTCAGCAGGATCGGGTCGTTGATCAGAACGCCCTCGTGGTTGCAGAGGGGGACGTATTTGCCCTGCCCCACCTTGCATTTCGACAGATCGCGGGGCGAAAGGATCTGCGCGAGCTTGCCCGCATCCTTGCCGGTCAGCTGCACCTGCCGCTCGACCGCCACGTCCCACATGGAAACGCCGTTGATGAGGCGCCAGTATTCCGCTTCGCGGTCGCCATAGTTCGCAGGCATAACCATGCGGTTGTAGACCGATGCGCCGGCAAGGCCGTCGGCGAGGGTTGCCTCATAGAAGGGCGAAGGGCGCAGGCGGGCGGTCGGGAAGATCGTGAACATCTGGCGGTCCTGAAAGGCTGATATTCAGGGCAAACTGCCGGATATCATCCCCGCAAGGCAAATGACCGATTTGGAGACTTTGCCAGAACGGGAATCGGGTCATGGCGCTCAGGCAAGCGCCTGATAGGTCAAAACGCGAAGCTGGCGGCGCAGGGTATAGGTGCTCGAGGGGAAGAGCTGGGTCATCAGAATGACGGTCAGATCTTCGGCCGGATCGACCCAGAAAGTGGTCGAGGCCATGCCGCCCCAGTTGAACTCGCCTGGGCTGCCAAGGATCTTGGCTTTCGCTGGATCAAGCATGACAGCGACACCGAGCCCGAAGCCGATCCCGGAGAAGGTTGTCTCCGCAAATTGCGTCTGCCCGCGGCTGGCGAGATCGCCGCCCATATGGTTGCTGATCATCAGATCGAAGGTCTTGCGCCCGATGAACCTTCCGCCCGAATAACGCCCGCCGGAAAGCAGCATCGAGGCGAATTTCTGGTAATCGTCGATGGTCGAAAGAAGGCCGCCCCCACCGCAGAAAAGCTTCATATTCGGGTCATATCTTTGGCCGGCCGGCTCCGGCTCCGGCTGGAAGCCCTCTGGCCCCGGACCGTATATCGCCGCCATACGCCGCTTCAGCGCGGGATCCCGCAGAAAGAAGCCGGTGTCGTTCATGCCAAGCGGGGCAAAGATGCGCTCTTCGAAAAATGCAGCAAGGCTTTTGCCTGACAGGATTTCAACGATCCGCCCCAAAACCGTAGTCGAAACCCCATAGTGCCAGCGCGCCCCGGGTTGGAAGGCCAAGGGCAAGCTGGCCAGCCGGTCGATCGCTGCTTCGAGCGTGTCACCCGCTCGGCTGAGATCCAGACCTTCAGAGATCATCGCCCGCTCAAGCGCATTTCCGCCTTCCAGGTCGTAGATAAGGCCAGACTGATGGGTCATCAGATCATGGATCGTCATGGGCCGTTCCAGATCTTCGACATCGCTCAGGCGATGCCCCTCACCCCGCCAGACCTTCAGGCTGCCGAACGAAGGAATGAAATCCGCGACCGGCTGATCGAGCTGAAACGCGCCTTCCTCATAAAGCATCAGCGCCGCCAGCGTCGTGATCGGCTTGGTCATCGAATAGATGCGCCAGATGGTGTCACGGGTCACAGGCAAGCCCGCCTCGGCATCTCGCATCCCCGCCAAGCCGCGATAGGCCACTTCGCCTCTGCGCGTAATCTGAACCAAGAGCCCGGCCAGCCGCCGCGAGGCCACTTGATCGGCCATCCAGCCGTCGATCCGGCCAAGTCGCTCAGGATCGAAGCCAAGACGCATCAGGGTAGCGGGATCGAGTTTCATTGACGGCTCCGTTATGCGGTTTGTCGGATTTGACGTTCCTCGGTGCGAACCCGCAAGCGATAAGATCTGCGGATATGACCCGATTCTCGGAATAGGTTAGTCAGACATGGCGCAACAGCTTCCCCCGCTCACATGGCTCCGCGCCTTCGAGGCCTCGGCCCGGCATCTGTCGTTTACCAATGCTGCGGCTGAGTTGAACCTGACGCAGGCGGCGATTTCCAAACAGGTGAAACTGCTCGAATATCACCTGCGCGAACCGCTCTTCTTCCGCAAGCCGCGAAGCCTTGTTCTGACGCGTGTCGGTGAAGCCTACCTGCCCAAAGTGCGCGATGCCTTCGAACGGCTGGCTGCGGGCACCGAAGAGGTGTTTGGCCACCGCCGCAGCGAGGTTTTGACGGTCCGCGCCGCGGTCGGGTTTTCGGTCAATTGGATCGCCGCGCGGCTTCACCGTTTCCTTGAGGCGCATCCCAAAACGCCCGTGCGCCTTGTCTCTTCGGTCTGGGGCGACAGCTTCGATACCGACCGCTTCGACATGGATATCCAATATGGCTCGGGGAAATGGGCAGGGTTCTTGGCCGACCGGCTTACCTATGAAACCGTCACGCCCGTCTGCGCACCAGCCCTGCTCAGCGGCCAGCCGCCTCTTAAGACACCGGACGATCTGGCGCACCATCGCCTTCTCCATGTCATCGGATACGAGGAAGGTTGGGCAGACTGGCTCAAGGCAGCGGGTGCGCGAGGTGTAAATGCCGGTCAGGGTCTGCAATTCGACACATCGCTTCTGATCCTCGAAGTGGCCAAAAGCGGAGCCGGTGTCGCGCTTGGCCGCTCGTCGATGACTGCGGCAGACCTTTCGGCGGGAACGCTTGTTGCGCCATTCGAGCTGGCACTGCCTGTGAAAGAGGCCTTCTATCTTCTCCGGCCATCCGAAGGGCCGGAACATCCCGACGCCAGCCTTTTCCGCGATTGGCTCTTGGCCGAAGCCGAAGCCGATCCGCTCAATCAACGCAATCGGCTTGCCTAGGCTTGGGCCGCCATCCAGGCTTCGAGCCGCTCGACCTGCTCCGCATCGAGCCTCAGCCCCAGCTTGCTCCGCCGCCAAAGCACGTCCTCGGCAGTTTGGGCGAATTCTTTGTCCATGAGCCATCGCACCTCGGCAGCCGTGAGGCCCGCACCAAAATCCGGCCCAAGTTCGCTCATGTCTTTGGCCTGCCCCAGAATGATCGCCCCATCCGTGCCATAAGCACGGGCGAGGCGATGTGCCAAAGCGAGCGATAGGAACGGATAATCGAGCCGCAGCTCTGCGGCGATGGCCATCGTCCCGCCGACAGGAAAGTCGCCGCCCGGCAAAGGCGCAAGACGCGTCCACCCCCCGGACCTGCCCGGCAAGTTTGGCGCCAAGAGATCAAGCGCCGCCTCGGCCAGTTTGCGATAGGTGGTGATCTTGCCGCCAAAGACATTGAGAAGCGGCGCGCCTGCAGCATCGAGCCGCAGCGTATAATCGCGCGAGGCGGCGGTGGCAGACGCCTCGCCCTCTTCGTGCAGGGGGCGAACGCCGGAATAGGTCCAGACGATATCCTCGCGGGCGATATCCTTCCGGAAATAGCTGTTGGCGAAGCCGATCAGATAGCTGATTTCGGCCTCGCTGCATTCGGGGCGGGTATCGGGGTCGGGGTGATCCTGATCGGTGGTGCCGATCAGGGTGAAATCCTGCTCGTAGGGAATCGCAAAGATGATCCGGCCGTCCCCACCCTGAAAGAAATAGGCCTTGTCATGGTCAAAGAGCCTGCGGGTGACGATATGGCTCCCGCGCACGAGGCGCAGGCGATCCGTGCTGGGGAGCCGCGCCACATCCTCGATCACCTGCCCCGCCCAAGGGCCCGAGGCATTGACGAGGGCACGCGCGGCGATGGTCAGCCGCCCGCCTGGCCCCTCGGCCTCGATCTCCCACAGGTCGCCTACCCGCCGCGCCGAGATCACCTTGGTGCGCGTCAGGATCGTCGCCCCGCGCTCGGCTGCATCGCGGGCATTGAGCACGACAAGTCGCGCATCATCCACCCAACCATCAGAATATTCGAAGGCGCGCCTAAAGCGCGGCTCAAGCGGCGCGCCCTCGGGTTCCCGGTCCAGCCGCAGGCTGCGGGTGCCGGGCAAAAGCCGCCGCCCGCCCATCCAGTCATAGAGGAAAAGCCCCGCCCGGATCATCGCCACCGGCCGCCGACCCTTGGTCCAGGGCATGAGGCGGGCAAGAATTCTTGAAACCGGCGTCATGCTCTCGAACCGCATCTCGGGCGAAAGCGGCAGGACAAAACGCATGGGCCGGCTGATATGCGGGCAGATCGAGAGGAGGATTTCGCGCTCGATCAACGCCTCGCGCACGAGGCGAAACTCGAGGAATTCGAGATAGCGCAGGCCGCCATGGAAAAGCTTGGTCGAAGCAGACGAGGTGGCCGATGCCAGATCGCCCATTTCCGCAAGCCCCACGCGCAAGCCTCGCCCCGCCGCATCTCGGGCGATGCCGCAACCGTTGATGCCGCCACCGATGATGAAAAGGTCGAAATCTGCGGCCATGCCGCCCTCCAGTTGAGTCGTGCCATTCTAGGCGTTTTCCGTCGATCAGAAAATAATATATGTTCGTTTTTTTTCGCTTTTAGATCACTATTGCGAAAATTCACGGAAATGCGAGAATGCGCCCATGTCTGACAGCCTTCGCCATTCCGATATTCTCGCCCTTGCCCGCGCTTCGGGCAAAGTCACCGTAGAGGGGCTGGCCGGGCGTTTTGGCGTCACGGTCCAGACCATCCGGCGCGATCTGGCCGCGCTTGATGCCTCGGGCCAGCTCGCCCGCGTGCATGGCGGGGCCGTCTTGCGATCAGGCACGGCCAACATCGCCCACGCCGAACGGCGGCAGCTGAACGCAGCGGCCAAAGTTCGGATGGCGGAAGCAGCAGCGGGCGAGGTCCAAGAGGGCATGACAATTTTTGTCGGCATCGGCACTTCGACCGAGGCGCTTGCGCGGGCCCTGCTTCACCATGCTGACTTGCAGGTGATCACCAACAATTTTCATGTCGCTGAAATTCTCGCCGCCAATCCGGGCGCGAGCCTCGTGCTTACCGGCGGCAGCTACCGGCGCAGCGACGGCGGCCTCGTCGGCCCTGCCGCTATCGCCACGATCCGCCATTTTCGTTGCGATCTGGCGTTTTTTGGCAGCTCAGCCCTCGATGAGCGGGGCGACATGCTCGATTTCGATATGGCCGAGGTCGAGGTCAACCGCGCCATCCTTGAACACGCGCGGCGGCGCGTCCTTCTGGCCGACCATTCCAAGCTCGACCGCCGCGCACCGGTGCGCGTGGGATCGCTCAGCGATGTGGATCTACTGATCACCGACCGCCCCCTGCCCGCCGCCTTGGCCGAAGTCTGCGGCAGTTGGGGCACCGAAGTCAGGATTGCCTGATCACTCCAGCCGCGCCGGGAAACCGGGCGCGCGGAGGTCGGTTCCGAGGAGGTCTTCGAGAAGCTTCGCAATCATCGGTGATTGCGCATCGCCGCCATAGGCGGCTTTCGCGGCCACATAGGTCTGGTTGGTCATGCTGGCAAGTTCCAGAGGCACGCCAAACTCCTTGCCAAAGCCCAGCGCAAATCCGAGGTCTTTGAGCGCGAGATCAAGGCTGAAGGCGATGTCATAGGAGCCGTTGAGGATCAGCGCACCCTCGGTCTCGTGCACGAAGCTATTGCCCGACGAGGCCGCAATCGCGTGCCACGCCTGCCCCAGATCAAGCCCGCCGCGCTTGGCGAGCATCAAGGCTTCGCCACAGGCCTTGAGGTGGATGAAGGCCAGCATATTGGTGATGACCTTGATGATCGACGACGACCCCAAAGGCCCCATGTGGAAGATACGGTTGCCCATGGCCTCGAAGGCCTTCCAGTGCAGATCGACCAGATCCTTGTCGCCCCCCGGCAGCATGGTGATCTCGCCGCGATAGGCGAGGTGGACACCGCCGGTGACGGGCAGTTCGAGCATCCGCACACCCGCCTTTTCGGCCACCTTGCCCAGCGCCAGAACGTCGTCGCGCCCCAGCGTCGACATCTCGATCCAGCTTGCACCCTCTTTCATCACCGGAAGGATTTGCGCCAAGACCTTTTCCGAAACCGCGGGCGAGGGCAGGCAGGTGATGACGTGATCGACCGAAGCCGCAACCTCGGCGGCGCTATCGGCCCAGATCGCCCCCGCTGCGATAAGCGGCTCGGCGAGCGATTTCTTGAGGTCCGTAACCGTAACCTTGAAGCCCGCCTTCAACAGACAGCCCGCACAGGCCGCGCCGAGGTTGCCCAGACCGATATAGCCGTAATGCATGAAAATACCCTCCAATTTTTCACGACCCTATGCGGAAACCGCGCTCGGCGCTGCCATTCTGCGGCAAGCGATGGCCAAAGCGCGACTTTTTGCGCGCCTAGGGCCGGATCAGGATGCCGAGATCGGCCACGTTGGTCCCCGTGGCACCAATCGTCAGAAGATCGCCCGCAAGAGCCAGCGCGGCATTGCTGTCGTTATCGGCCAAAAGCGCCTCGGGGTCGCCGCCCTTGGCGCGGATCCGCCCGAGCGTCCCGCTATCGACAAGCCCGCCTGCCGCCTCGGTCGGCCCGTCGCGCCCGTCGGTGCCGCCTTGCAGGCAGACCCAGCCCTCAGGCCAGCCACGCCGCTCGGCCTCGATCGCGATCCTGAGCGCCAGCTCCTGATTGCGCCCGCCAAGGCCCGTGCCCTTGATCTGAACCGTGGTCTCGCCGCCCCAAAGGGTAATCCCCGCCCCCGCCGCATCGCAGATCGCCTTGGCCGCATCGGCCACATCGCCCACGACCGGCGCGGCGATGAGCTTGGCCCCTTCGGTCGCCATAGCCGCAAGGCTCTGGCCGTTCGATCCCACAAGTCGGTTGGTCACAGGCGGCAGCGGCGAAGGCGCAGGCGCGGCCTCAAGATGGGCGCGGACCGAGGCCGGAACTTTTGCCCAAAGCCCCCTCGCCTTGAGCCGCGTGATCGCATCCGCCGCCGTCCCCAGCGCCTCGGTCGTCGGGCCCGAGGCGATGGCGCGCAAGTCGTCTCCGATCACGTCCGACAGGATC
>JAHEBR010000352.1 GCA_024642185.1 Marivivens sp.
TGACCGGCTCGATCAGCCGTTCGGGCTGTATGGTGATCTTCATCAACCAGATCCGCATGAAGATCGGCGTCATGTTCGGCAGCCCCGAGACGACGACGGGCGGCAACGCGCTCAAGTTCTACGCCTCTGTCCGCCTCGATATCCGCCGCATCGGCGCGATCAAGGATCGTGACGAGGTGGTGGGCAACTCGACCCGCGTGAAGGTGGTCAAGAACAAGGTGGCGCCGCCCTTCAAACAGGTCGAGTTCGACATCATGTATGGCGAGGGGATTTCCAAGACCGGCGAGCTTCTCGATCTGGGCGTGAAGGCCGGGGTCGTCGAGAAATCGGGCGCGTGGTTCTCCTATGGCGACGAGCGCATCGGTCAGGGCCGCGAGAATGCCAAGACCTTTCTCAAGGAACATCCCGAGATGGCCTACGAGATCGAAGACAAGATCCGCGCCAGCCACGGCCTCGATTTCGGCTCGTCGGGCGACGACGACAGCAGCGACGATGTGATGGATATGTAAGCCGGTTTGGCCTTCGCGCCGATCCGTGCAAGGATGAACGCGGCTCCGAAGGGGGCCGCGTTTTCTTTTTGGTTTGGACCAGCGGACGGACAGTTGGGGTGACAGGGATGCCGAAGACACACGACGCCATCGTTGCCTGCCTCGCCGCTTACGTCGAGGCAGCGACGGGCGGCGATCCTGAGAGGCTCGGCTCGGTCCTTCATCCCGAATTCCGGACCGGGGGGCGATTTGAGGGGGCCGAGGTTTGGCTGACGCGCGATGACGCGCTGGCCTCCGCCAAGAGGCAGGCGGGTAATCCCGCTTCGGAGTGGTCGCTCGAGGCGCTCGAGGTCCGCGGGTCGATCGCCGTGGCGCGGATCAGCAGCCCGTGGCAGGGCCGTGTTTTTCGCGAGACGATAACGCTTCTGCATTCCGACAATCGCTGGCGGATCGTCTTCAAGGCTTTTGACGCCGGCTGAAGCCCCCTGCGGCTCTCGGTCTCTGTGGACAGCACAGCAGCATGGGGCTAAACGGGGCGAAGCCCATTGTTTTCCGGACCCAATACCCCATGACCAGCCTTTCCGACATCCGCTCGACCTATCTCGATTTCTTCCGTCGCAACGGCCACGAGGTCGTGGCCTCAAGCCCGCTTGTGCCACGCAACGATCCGACGCTGATGTTTGCCAACTCGGGCATGGTCCAGTTCAAGAACCTCTTCCTCGGCCTTGAAAAGCGCGACTATACCCGCGCCACCACTGCGCAGAAATGCGTCCGCGCCGGCGGCAAGCACAACGACCTCGACAACGTGGGCTATACCGCCCGCCACCACACCTTCTTCGAGATGCTCGGCAATTTCTCCTTCGGCGACTATTTCAAGGAAGAAGCCATTGGTTTTGCCTGGGAATTGCTGACCAAGGATTTCGGCCTCGACAAAAACAAACTTATCGTCACCGTCTATCACACCGATGATGAGGCCGCGAACTTCTGGAAGAAAATCTCGGGCCTTTCCGACGACCGGATCATCCGCATCCCGACCGACGACAACTTCTGGCGCATGGGCCCCACCGGCCCCTGCGGCCCCTGCACCGAGATCTTCTACGACCACGGCGATCATATCTGGGGCGGCCCTCCGGGCTCGGCCGAAGAGGATGGCGACCGGTTCATCGAGATCTGGAACAACGTCTTCATGCAGAACGAACAGTTCGAGGATGGCTCGATGAAGCCGCTCGAGATGCAGTCGATCGACACCGGCATGGGCCTCGAGCGCATCGGCGCGCTCCTGCAAGGCAAGCACGACAACTACGACACCGACCTGATGCGCGCCCTGATCGAGGCCTCGGCCCATGCCACCAGCGCCGATCCCGATGGCCCCGGCAAGATCCACCACCGCGTGATCGCCGACCACCTGCGCTCGACCTCCTTCCTCATTGCCGATGGCGTGATGCCGTCGAACGATGGCCGCGGCTATGTGCTCCGCCGGATCATGCGCCGCGCCATGCGCCACGCGCATATGCTCGGCGCCAAGGATCCTGTGATGCACCGGCTCGTGCCCGAGCTCGTCAAGCAGATGGGCGCGGCTTACCCCGAGCTCGGC
>JAHEBR010000098.1 GCA_024642185.1 Marivivens sp.
AGGGCGATGATCTCAGACCATGCCGCGGCGCTGGGCAGAAGCTCGGGGTCGCCGCCCGCTTCGGTTGCGGTCAGGGCAGGGAAGAGCGGCACGAGGCTAGCGATCTGCTCGAGGATCGCGGCGCCGGCCTTGGCGCTGGCCTCGCTGGCCGAGGCGGCAAGCGCCTCCGCCCGGGCGCGGGCGGTTTCGACAAAGCCCCAGGCATCACGGTATTCCTGCGGGGCATCGACCTTTCCCTCGTAGACGCCGCCTTCGTAATCGGCAGCAGCGACGGCCAGAAGATCCTTGATCGACATGGCGCGGTCATAGTCGGTCGCCTCGGAGGCGGTATTCGCCGCACTGATCGCCGCGATTACGGCTCCCGCGGCGGCGGCGACGACGTCGGGCGCGGCCCCGCTGTTTACGGCATCTGCGAAGGCGAGCGCTTCGGCTTCAAAATCGGCGCCGCCGTGTTCCTCGATCTCGTGGTCGAGGTCTTCGTAATAGGCGTGGTGGCTGTCGGCGAGGTGTTCCTGCGCCAAAGCGACTTCGCCTTGGGCGTAAAGCTCGGCGACGATCCTGTGCGCAGCTTCGAAAAGCCCGAGTTCGGTGAGGTAGAGGGCGACGCCTTCGGAAGCGATAGCGCCCGCCTCTCCGGCTTCGCCCGCTTCCGACGCGGATTGCGCAAAGGCGGGCGTCGTTGTGATCGCCGCCACGGTGGCAACCTCGCCAAGGGCAAGGCTGGTGGCCGCGGCGGTGCCGAGCAGGGTCCAGCGGAGCGGTTTGACGGTGCGGGTAGGATTGGAGGTCATTGGTTTTTCTATCCTGAGTTTTTTTGTCGGATAATATTTGCGCCGTCGCTTGTCAATGCCCTTCGGACGCTGGTGCAGGCGCAAAGCCCGCGCTATGAGGGCGCATGATGCTCGATCTTAACATAGAAGATGCCCGCTGGGAGGCGCTTGGTCTTGAAGCCCTCGCCGAAAAGGCGGCGGGCGCAGTCCTGCTCTGTCTCGGCGTTGATGACGACGAGGTGGAGCTGTCGGTGCTTGGCTGCAACGACGCACGCATTGCCGACCTCAATGCCGAGTTCCGCGGCAAGCCGACCCCGACCAACGTTCTGAGCTGGCCAGCCGAAGAACGGGGCGCCGAGATCGAAGGCGAAATGCCGGAGCCTCCCGAGGCGGATGCTTTCGGCGCGATCGAGTTAGGCGACATTGCCATCGCCTACGAGACCTGCGCCCGCGAGGCGGAGGCGGCGGGCAAGACGCTCGAGGCGCATGCCACCCATCTTCTGGTGCATGGCATCCTTCATCTCTTGGGTTTCGATCACGAGCGTGACCGTGACGCCACCCTCATGGAAGGATTAGAGACCGAGATACTTGGCAAGATGGGCATTGAAGACCCATATTGTCAGGACAAGTGACGTCCGCGAGGGCAAGCGCCCTTTTTGTGCGGGCAGGCAGGAGACAATGAGCGATACCACAGACGGTCCTTCTAGCGCCGCGCAAAGCGCGCAACCGGACCAGACACAGGGGCAGGGCAAAGGGTTCTTTGGCCGCATATTCGACGCGCTGAGCCCCGGCGATCCCGAACAAAGCGAAGACCACGGCGAGAGGCGGGCCTCGGGGGCTGGCGGAGCCAATGTTCCGGGGATGCTCAATCTTCGGCGCCTTCGGGTCGAAGACGTGGCCATTCCGAAATCCGATATCGTGGCGGTGCCGCTCGGGATCGAGAAAGAGGCGCTGGTCAAGGTGTTCCGCGATTGCGGCCTGACGCGCCTTCCCGTCTATGACGGCACGCTTGATCGGCCCCTCGGCCTTGTGAACCTCAAGGATTTCGCGCTGCGCCACGGCTTCAACAGCGGCAAGGCCGCGTTCGATCTGCGCGCCATCGTGCGGCCGCTTCTCTTTGTGCCGCCGTCGATGCCGCTCGGCGTTCTCTTGCAGAAGATGCAGGCCGAACGCATCCACATGGCGCTGGTGATCGACGAATACGGTGGGACCGATGGGCTTTTGACCATCGAAGACCTGATCGAACAGGTTGTGGGCGACATCGAAGACGAGCACGACGTCGACGAGGCCGACAGTTTCGTCAAGGAAAAGCCGGGCGTCTATCTTGCCCTCGCCAAGACCCCGCTTGAAGATTTCGAAGCCGAGATCGGCATGGACCTGACCGACCACGACGAAATCGACGAGGAAGAGGTCGATACGCTCGGCGGCCTTGTCTTCATGCTTGCCGGGCATATCCCGGCGCGGGGCGAGGTAGTCAAACACCCCGATGGCCCCGAGTTCGAAGTGGTCGACGCCGATCCCCGCCGGATCAAACGCCTCCGCGTGAGGCTGCCCCACGCCAAGGATGCCTGACCGCCTTTTGCGCGGCTGGCGGGGGTTCGCGATTTTCGCGATGCTCGGAGCCTTGGCCGCGCTTGGTCAGGCGCCTGTCGACTGGCCGATTGCGACGGTTCTGAGCCTTGCCGCCGTGATGGCGCTGTATGGCAGCGCAGGCACAGCGCGGACGGCGGCAAAGATCGGCTGGGCCTATGGCTTTGGCTATTTCCTTCTGGCACTGGCGTGGGTCGTCAATCCGTTTCTGGTCGAGCCAGACCGCGACGGCTGGATGGCGCCCTTCGCGCTAGTCTTGCTGCCGGCGGGGCTTGGTCTCTTCTGGGCGGCCGCCTTCGCTGTGGGCAAAAGGCTTGGCGGAAGCGGGCTTGCGCTTGCGGGATCGCTGGCTTTGGCCGAGGCCTCTCGCGCTTTTCTCTTTACCGGTTTTCCTTGGGCACTTCTGGGCCATGTCTGGATCGACACGCCCCATGCCCAGCTTGCGGCATGGATCGGCCCGCATGGCCTGACGCTTCTGACAGTTCTTCTGGCGGCAGCCGTTGCGCGGGCTTTGGGCGGCGGCAGGGCGCGCCTATGGGGCGGGATGGCTGCGCTGGCCCTTGGCCTTCTCCCCCTTGGCCTGCAACCGGCGCCGCCTGACGAGAGCGCCGAAGGGCCGGTGATCCGCCTCGTGCAGCCCAACGTGCCGCAGGCGGACAAGTGGAACGCGGATCTGATCGATGTCTTTCAGGCGCGGCTTCTCGATCTGACCGCCACGGGCGACAGGCCCGACCTCATCATCTGGCCGGAAACGGCGATCCCCTATCTTCTGGAATATTCGGGTCCGCTCTTGGATGCAGCCGTTGAAGCCTCCGACGGGGTGCCGATGGTGATCGGCGTCAACCGTGAGGAGGGCGGCCTCTATTACAACAGCCTGATCGTTCTCGATGCGGCAGGCGAAATTTCCGACACCTATGACAAACAGCACCTCGTGCCCTTCGGGGAATATGTCCCCTTTGGCGAGGTGATGGGGCGGATGGGCATCCACGGCCTTGCCGCATCCGAAGGCGGCGGCTTCAGCGCGGGGCAGGGTCTCAGGCGGATCGGCTTGCCGGGTATTGGCGAGGCGGAGCCGCTGATCTGCTATGAGGCGATCTTTGCCGAAGAAATCGCTCAAGGGACACGGCCCCGCGCCTTGATCCAGATCACCAACGACGCCTGGTTCGGCACGCTTCAGGGCCCGCAACAGCATTTCGCCCAATCCCGCCTGCGCGCCATCGAGCAGGGCCTGCCGCTGGTGCGGGTCGCCAACACCGGTATTTCCGCCATGGTCGACGCCAAGGGGCGCATCGTCGCCGCGCTGCCGCTGGGCGAGGCCGGAAAGATCGACGTTGCCCTGCCGCCTCGGGCCGCGCCGACCCTCTACGCCCGCACCGGCGATTGGCCGGCCCTTTTGGCGGCGTTTCTCTTATCTGTCGCTGCGTTTACCTTTTCTCAGCGGCGATCTGATTGACCTGAGGCGCTTGAAGCCTTAGCTCTGTCTCATTCACCTGTCACAACGGCTTCCTGGCGTGACAGGTCAAATCCAATGGAGCATTCCCGATGACACGACAGGACTACATCTTTACCTCGGAATCGGTTTCCGAGGGCCACCCGGATAAGGTTTGCGACCGTATCTCGGATTCGATCCTCGACGCTTTCCTTGCAGAAGAGCCGGAAGCGCGGGTTGCCTGCGAGACCTTTGCCACGACAAACAGAGTTGTCATCGGCGGGGAGGTCGGGCTTTCCGACCAGAAGAAGCTGGCCCAATATATGGAGCGCGTGCCCGATATCGTGCGTGCTGCGATCAAGGATATCGGCTACGAGCAGGAGAAATTCCACCACGCGACGGTGGAGATCACCAATCTCCTGCACGAACAGTCGGCCCATATCGCCCAGGGCGTGAATGCCTCCGAGAGCAAGGATGAGGGCGCGGGCGATCAGGGCATCATGTTTGGTTATGCCACCAACGAGACACCCGATCTGATGCCGGCGCCGATCCAGTATGCCCACGCGATCCTGCGGCGCCTTGCCGAGGTCCGTAAGAGCGGGCAGGAGCCAACCCTTGGACCCGACGCCAAATCGCAGCTTTCGGTAAACTATCACAATGGCAAACCGGTGGGCGTGTCGTCGATCGTGCTCTCGACCCAGCATCTGGACGAGAGCCAGACCTCGGACGACATCCGCAAGATCGTCGAGCCCTATATCCTCGAGGTATTGCCGCAGGGCTGGGTCACGCCGGAGACCGTCTGGCACGTGAACCCGACCGGCAAGTTCGTGATCGGTGGCCCCGATGGGGACGCGGGCCTGACGGGCCGCAAGATCATCGTCGATACCTACGGCGGCGCGGCCCCGCATGGCGGCGGCGCGTTCTCGGGCAAGGATCCGACCAAGGTTGACCGTTCGGCAGCTTATGCCGCCCGCTATCTGGCGAAAAACGTGGTGGCCGCCGGCCTTGCCGAACGCTGCACCCTTCAGCTCAGCTATGCCATCGGCGTGGCGCGGCCATTGTCGATCTATGTCGATACCCATGGGACCGGAAATGCTGATCCGGCGGCGATCGAGCGGGCCATCGACAAGGTGATGAACCTTACCCCGCGCGGCATCCGCACGCATCTTGGCCTCAACCGCCCGATCTATGCCCGCACCTCGGCCTATGGCCACTTTGGCCGCAAGCCGGAAGCGGATGGCGGCTTCAGTTGGGAGAGAACCGATCTGGCCGAGGCGCTCGCCGCCGCGGTTTGATTTTCGGGAGCAATCGGATTAGGAGGCGGGTCTTTCCGCCTCCTTTTCTTTTGGTCCGATGAGATTTCAGCCCCGCCGCATCATGATCATCGGCCCCTCCGGTTCGGGCAAATCGACGCTTGCCCGGGCGCTGGGCGCAAAGCTCGGCCTGCCGGTGATCCACATGGACCCATTCTATTTCAAACCCGGTTGGGATCAGCGCCCCCGCGCCGAGACCGACGCGATGGCCGTTGCCGCAGCGCAAGGGGAGGCGTGGGTTTTCGAGGGCAACAATTCCTCGACCTTCGATGCGCGGGCCGCGCGGGCGGATTTGATCGTGGTTCTTTATCTTGGGCGCTGGCGCTGTTTCTGGCGGGTGATCCGGCGCACGCTTCGATACTATGGCCGCAGCCGCCCGGATATGGCGCCGGACTGTCCGGAGCATTTCGACAAGGCTTTCCTGATCGATTGGGTCTTGAACTATGACACCCACTCGCTGCCCAAGGCCGAGGCCTTGATCGTTCGGTGGGGCGGAAAGCGGGCGATCCTGCGGCTTTCGTCGGCGTCTGAGATCAACGCGTTCGCCGCCGATCCGCAAAAGGCATTCGCAAAGATTGATCTGCCCGCCGCTCCACGATAGGAGGCGCGCCCATGAGCAAGGATCATCACCCCTCCGGCGCCCCGTGGCGCAATTTCTATGGCCGCCTGCGCGGCAAGACCATGCGCGCGAGCCAGAAAGAATACCTCGAAAGCGATCTCGACGAGTTGTCGCCCGGCCCTGTTGGCTGGGAGGAAAATCCTGAGCGGTTGCCGCTTGATCTCGATGAGGTCTTCCCCGGCAAATCCGAGGTCTGGGTCGAGATCGGTTTCGGCGGCGGCGAGCATATGGTGGCGATGGCCGAGCGTTATCCCGAGGTGGGGATCATCGGCTGCGAGCCTTTCATCAACGGCGTGGCGATGCTTCTGGGCAAGATCCGCGAGGCGGGGGTTGCGAACCTCAAGGTTCATGCGGGCGATGCGCGGGATTTGTTTGATGTGCTGCCAAAGGGTTCCGTGGCCAAGGCCTTTCTCAACTATCCCGATCCGTGGCCGAAGACGCGCCACCACCGGCGGCGGTTTGTGACGCAGGACCATCTGGAGCCTCTGTTTGACGTGATCCGCCCCGGCGGCGAGTTTCGTGTGGCGACGGATATCGAGGATTATGTGCGCCAGACATTGCAGGAAGTGCCGAAGGCGGGCTTTGAATGGACCGCCGAGGGCCCGAGTGACTGGCGCGAGCCTTGGGCGGATTGGCATTCGACCCGTTACGAGCAGAAGGCCCTGCGCGAGGGGCGGGTGCCGCACTACCTGACCTTCCGCAAGCCCTGAGCGGGTTTGCGGGGCAAACCCGCGCCTCCGGCGGGAGTATTTGAGGGCCAAAAGAAGCTAGGCGATGGACCCTCTGACGCGGCTGGGCTAAGAGGCTGCGAGACTTTGCAGAGGTGAATATGTCTGGCCACGGCGCTCCTGTTCCGATGACGTCCCGCAAATGTGCTATGCTTAAAGGCGTGGCCAATGTTCCGGGCGACAAATCGATTTCGCACCGCTCGCTGATCCTGGGCGCCTTGAGTGTGGGCGAGACACGGATATCGGGGCTTCTCGAAGGGGAAGACGTGATCGACACGGCCAAGGCGATGCGGGCCTTTGGCGCCGAGGTCGAGGATCTGGGCGGCGGTGAGTGGCGGGTTCATGGCGTGGGCGTTGGCGGGTTTGCCGAGCCGAGCCAGGTGATCGACTGTGGAAACTCCGGCACCGGAGTGCGCCTGATCATGGGGACGATGGCGACCTCGCCGATCACAGCGACCTTTACCGGCGATGCCTCGCTTTGTTCGCGCCCCATGGGGCGGGTGACCGATCCCTTGGCCCTTTTCGGGGCGCGGGCCTATGGCCGGGAGGGCGGGCGCCTGCCGATGACCATTGTCGGGGCGAAAGATCCGGTGCCGGTGAGCTATACCGTTCCGGTTCCGTCGGCGCAGGTGAAATCGGCGGTGTTGCTTGCGGGGCTGAATGCGCCAGGCAAGACGGTGGTGATCGAGAAGGAAGCGACGCGCGATCATACCGAGCGGATGCTCGCGGGGTTTGGCGCGGAGATCGTTGTCGAGACCACGCCCGAGGGGCGGGTGATTACGCTCACCGGCCAGCCCGAGCTGCGGCCGCAGGATATCGTCGTGCCCCGCGATCCCTCGTCGGCGGCTT
Source organism: Marivivens sp. (assembly GCA_024642185.1). GTDB lineage: Bacteria > Pseudomonadota > Alphaproteobacteria > Rhodobacterales > Rhodobacteraceae > RFZI01. The sequence continues at coordinate 7,299 of JAHEBR010000098.1, forward strand.
TCCCGGTTTGTGCGGCGATCATCACCGAAGGGTCGGACGTTCTGGTGCCGAATATCGGCCTCAACCCGACGCGCGCGGGCCTGTTCACCACGCTGCGCGAGATGGGGGCGGACCTGACTTATGAGAACCTGCGCGAGGAGGGCGGCGAGCCG
>JAHEBR010000099.1 GCA_024642185.1 Marivivens sp.
TCGAGGCTGGCGCCGTGGGTCAGCTCGAAAATGCGCTGGAGAAGGAATGGCGTGACGGCTTTGGCGGCGATGCCCTTTGCCTCGGCCTCGGCCAGCGCCTTGGCGATGTGCGGCGCAAGCACCTCCGAGGGGATTTCGGCGTCAGCCGGGATCGGGTTGGCGACCAGCTGTCCGCCGGAAAGGCCAAGGGCGGCGCGCATCCGGTGGGCGGCGGCGATCTCGGCGGGGCTGTCCATCCGCAGGGGCGCCCTGAGGCCCGATTGTCGCGACCAGAAGGCGGGAAGGTCGTCTTGCCCGTAGGCGATCACCGGAACGCCGAGGGTTTCGAGGACCTCGAGAGTTTTCGGCAGGTCGAGGATCGCTTTGGCTCCGGCGGCAATGACCGTGACCGGGGTCTGGGCAAGCTCGTGCAGGTCGGCCGAGATGTCAAAGCTCGTCTCCGCCCCGCGATGCACGCCGCCGATCCCGCCTGTCGCAAAGACCTCGATCCCGGCCAGACGGGCGGCGATCATGGTGGCGGCCACGGTCGTGGCTCCGGTCCGGCCCGAGGCGAGGCAGGCGGCCATGTCGGCGCGGGAGAGTTTCATCACATCCTTGGCCCGCCCGAGCGCGTCGAGCTGGGGGGCGCTCAGGCCGACGTGAAGCGCACCGTCCAGCACCGCGATGGTGGCGGGCGTGGCACCGCCTTGGCGCACCGTCTCTTCGACCCGCCGCGCGGTTTCGACATTCTGCGGATAGGGCATCCCGTGGGTGATGATCGTGCTTTCAAGCGCGACCACCGGAGCGCCTTTGGCGCGGGCCTCGGCAACTTCGTCGGAATAGATAATTGCAATCACTTGGGCACTTCTCCGGAAACATAGGTGGCGGCGGCATCAAGCGCCTTGAAGAGCGCCTCCTCGCGATTTGCGCCGCGCGCTTCGGCCACGATATGGGCGGCCATAAAGGTATCGCCCGCGCCGGTGACCCGTGTCACCAGCACTTTGGGCGGGGCGAGAGTGATGACGCTTTCGCCCGTGGCTTCACTGGCGGCGCGGCCTCCGTCCGTGACGAGAACGCGGTGCGCGCCGCGGGCAATCATCGCAGCGGCGGCTGTGGCCGAGTCGGTGAAATGCGACTGGCAGAGGCGGCTTGCCTCTTCAAGATTGACATAGAGGGTCGCGGTTGGATGATCCATCAGCGCCAACAGGCGTTCGGCCTTGCCGGGGCTGGCGGGGGCGACCCGCAGGTCGGCGGCTGCGAAAAGAGGTGAGCGGGCAATGTCGCGCAAAAGATCGGTGGTCAGGTTGCCGTCGAGCGCGACGAGGCCGGAGTAGGGGGCCGAGGCGCTCCCGAGGCGTCCATCGGCCAGCGGGGCAAGGATGCGATCCCCTGCCGCCTCAAGCGAATGCGCATCGGCAATCGCCGCGATAAGACCGTTTGCCCCCTCGACCGCCATATAGACGTCGGTCGGAAGATCGTCGGAGCGGTAGGCATACTGGCACACAAGCCCCATCCGCTCAGCCTCGGCAATCAACTCCTCCCCTTCGGCATCGCGGCCAATGGCGGTGAGGATCGCGGGCGTCAGACCAAAACGACGGAGCGTCATGGCAATATTCATGGCAACGCCGCCGGGCAGGCGCGTGATCCGACCCGGAACATCGGTGCCCACCTGCATATGGACCGAGGCGCGGCCGATCACGTCCCACAGGACGGAGCCGATGCAAAGAATGTCGGGCGTTTTCACCATAAGGGCTTGTTGCCGCAAAGCTGCAAGCGCCGCAAGGGATGCTTGCTGTTTGCAGGGCCGTGACCTATTCGGCAGACCACCGACCCAACAGCACCATCAGGGCCATCCGACAGGGCATCGATCACCGTGCAGGCTTTCTTCGACTATCTTCCTATCGGCTTTGAGCACATCATTCCTCGCGGCCTTGATCATATCCTGTTCGTGCTCGGGCTCTTCTTGCTGTCGTTTCGGATGCGGCCCCTTATGTGGCAGATCTCGGCGTTTACTGTGGCCCATACGATCACGCTTGCGCTGGCCGCGACGGGCCATGTGCGCCTACCAGAGGCAATCGTCGAGCCGCTGATCGCCGCGTCGATTGTTTTCGTGGCTGTCGAAAACCTCGTGGCGCGCCACGTCGGCCGGTGGCGGGCGCTCATCGTATTTGGCTTTGGTCTCCTGCACGGGCTTGGGTTTGCAGCGGTTCTGGGCGAGATCGGGCTGCCGGAGGGGGCATTCCTGCCCGCGCTGATTGGGTTCAATGTCGGGGTCGAGCTTGGGCAGATCACGGTGATCATTCTGGCCTATCACCTCGTTGCACGGCCGTTCGGCGACAGACGCTGGTATCAGGCGCGGATCGCGCGTCCGGCCTCGATCTTGATCGCGGCGATCGGCGCGTGGTGGGTCATCGAGCGCAGCCTGCTTGGCTAAGGTGGAGTTTGCCGCACGCGGGGGCTTGCGGCGGGAATGTGTTCCATCTATATGCGCGGCACTCAATCCCGCAGGCGGGGGCGGGTGCTATGGGGAGACATCCCATATCATCCACCGGTTGGGCGCAAGCCTGATCCCCCGCCGAGGCTAAACCGGAAAGGAATAAGACATGGCTCTTCCCGAGTTCTCCATGCGTCAGCTCTTGGAAGCTGGCGTTCACTTCGGCCACCAGACCCAGCGCTGGAACCCGAAGATGCAAAGCTACATCTACGGCAGCCGCAACGGCATCCACATCCTCGATCTGACCCAGACCGTGCCGATGCTTGACGCCGCCCTCAGCGTGATCCGTGATACCGTCGCCAAGGGCGGCCGGATCCTCTTTGTCGGCACCAAGCGTCAGGCCCAGAAGGGCATCGCCGATGCCGCTGAAAAGTCGGCCCAGTTCTACATGAACCACCGCTGGCTCGGTGGCACGCTGACCAACTGGCAGACCGTTTCGCAATCGATCAACCGCCTCAAGGCGATCGACGAGGCGGCCGCTCAGGGCTTTGATGGCCTCACCAAGAAAGAGCGCCTCGGCATGGAGCGCGAGCAGGCCAAACTTCAGGCCTCGCTCGGCGGTATCCGCGAGATGGGCGGCGTTCCGGATCTTCTGTTCGTCATCGACGTGAACAAGGAAGACCTCGCCATCCTCGAAGCCAACAAGCTCGGCATCCCGGTTGTCGCCGTTGTCGACACCAACTGCTCGCCGGCTGGCGTTGACTATATCATCCCCGGCAACGACGACGCCGCGCGCGCCATCGCGCTGTACTGCGATCTCGCCGCTCGCGCCGCCCTCGACGGTATGTCGACCCAGCTTGCCAAGGCCGGTGTCGATCTCGGCGCGATGGAAAATATCGCCGAAGAGGCCGCCGCGGAGTAATCCGCGCCGCTTCGCACAATTTCAACCGGACGGGCAGGGCCCGTCCGGCCACCTCTATTAAGGAGACGCATGATGACGATCACCGCATCGATGGTGAAAGAACTCCGCGAGTCGACCGGCGCGGGCATGATGGACGCCAAGAAGGCGCTCACCGAAACCAATGGCGACATGGAAGCCGCCGTTGACTGGCTGCGCACCAAGGGCCTTGCCAAGGCCGCCAAGAAATCCGGCCGCACCGCCGCCGAGGGCCTCGTGGCCGTCGCCGTGAACGGCGGCAAGGGCGTCGCTGTCGAGGTCAATTCCGAGACCGACTTCGTGGCCAAAAACGCCGACTTCCAGAAAATGGTTGCCGGTATCGCCACCGTGGCCCTTGGCGTTGACAACACCGAGGCGCTCAAGGCCGCTTCGATGAACGGCAAGACCGTCGAGACCGTAGTGACCGAAGCCGTTGCCGTGATCGGCGAAAACATGTCGGTGCGCCGCATGGCTGCGATCGAAGCGGACGGCGTTGTGACCTATGTCCACAATGCCGCCACCGACGGCATGGGCAAGATCGGCGTTCTCGTCGGTTTCTCGGGCGGCAATGAGGGCTTTGCCCGTCAGGTCGCCATGCACATTGCCGCCGCCAACCCCGCGTCGCTTTCCGAAGCCGACCTTGATCCGGCCGTTGTCGCCAAGGAAAAGGCCGTGCAGATGGATATCGCCCGCGAGTCGGGCAAGCCCGAAGCCGTGATCGAGAAAATGATCGAAGGCCGCATGAAGAAGTTCGTCGCCGAGTCGACCCTTCTCGGCCAGGCCTTCGTCATCAACCCCGACCTGACCGTCGAGGCCGCCGCCAAGGAAGCCGGCGTGACCATCACCGGTTTCGTCCGCCTCGAGGTTGGTGAAGGCATCGAGAAAGAAGCCGACGACTTCGCCGCCGAAGTCGCCCGGATGAACGCCAAGGGCTAATCCCTCGCGTCATCGCTGAACAAGGCCCGTCGGAGCGATCCGGCGGGCCATTTCGTTGGGGCAGGGCGCGCGCCGGTCAAGCTCAGCAACCGGCGGATCTAACAAGATTGGGGGTCCCGGTTGGTCCCGTCCCAACCTGAAATAGCAGGAGTCGACGGGACCGCGTTCCAGGCCTAAGGCCACCACTCACGGAACATCTCATTTTTGATTGATTCTAAAGAAAATGAAAGTACGGAAAACCTGACCCGTGAGCAGAATTTTCCGATTGGTTAATTATTGATCGTTTTCACATAGACCTGATTAAGAAATGCCGCTTTGAGCAACGCTTGGGCGGTTGTTTCGACTCCGAGAGCGGCCCGCGCGAGGCGCAGATGTTTTTCAACCATCGCAATTGAAATGTTGAGCAGGCCGGAAATCTCGGAGGCAGACTTTCCATCGCCAACAGCCTCAAGGATTTGTCTTTGCCGGGGGGAGAGGCGGATCGACCCAAGGTTGGGCAACGACATAATCTTGAGGTGGGCCACGTTATTGATGATTTCGATGTCGCGACCGTGCTGCGCCCATATCTTGTCGACGTTGTCCTGGTCCAATCCGGGCCTGGCGGTTAGGGCCATTGCCGCTCTTTGCCGCGATCCGGTTGTGACAAAAGAAATCGTATATCCAGCAACAACTTGCATCGCTCTGTTAAACTCAAGATGACGAAGCTCGGTGGTTGAAAGCTGTCCTGAAGCCGCACGATCCTGAACGATCTGCCAACTCTGTGAGCCAAAATGCGTCATGGTCCAACGCATCATCGGTGCCGAGCGCAGTGTTTCTTGGGTCAGGAAGCGCCGGATATATTCAGGCGAGTGGTTTGACAGGACCACCCAATCCAACTCTGGGCCGACGCCGTCTTTTTCAGCGCTGCGTGTTAGCCCATAGATCAGACGGTCAAACCCATAGCTTGCCATCTTCCTTGTCAAAAGTGACCACAGATCTTCAGCAGACTCAGCGGATACTATTTGTGCGAGAAAATCGACCGTATCCGCAGACTCTGCATCCAGCATAAAAGCACCCAAGTTCATGCTTACCCAGTCGGCTATATATGTTACATAATACTGATTATGCGCAATGCGGCTGTCAGCTCGAGGCCAGTCTTCCGGCCAATGCGATAAACGCAAGCAAAATCAACAAAACCAACGCTCGGAGTTCGAAAACCCATCTAGCCTTGAACGACCTCGTAGCGCTGCTCTCCAAGCCCTTCTATTGCAAGAACCATTTGATCTCCGGCCTTGAGGTAGACTTCGGGCTTTTGCCCCATCCCTACCCCGGGCGGCGTCCCTGTGGAAATGACATCGCCCGGTTGGAGGCTCATGAACTGGGAAAGATAAGAGACAACCTCGGCAACGGTAAAATGCATGGTTTTTGTCGAGCCATCCTGGAATCGCCTGCCGTTGACATCCAGCGTCATTTTCAGATTTTGCGGATCGGCAATTTCATCGCGGGTCACGAGCCACGGACCAATCGGCCCAAAGGTGTCGGCTGATTTTCCCTTGACCCATTGCCCGGAACGCCGCAGCTGAAAATCCCGCTCGCTCACGTCGTTGGCGATGCAATAGCCGGCAATATGCGCCATCGCTTCATCGACCGTTACATATTTCGCTTCCTTGCCAATTACGACAGCAAGCTCGAGTTCCCAATCCGTTTTGCTTGACCCGCGGGGAATCTCGATCGGATCGTTGGCGCCGGATATCGCCGAGGTCGCCTTGAAGAAGACGATCGGTTCTTCGGGAATAGCCATGTTGGCTTCAACGGCGTGGTCGTCATAGTTCAGGCCGATACAGATGAATTTCCCGACCTGCCCCACACAGGCTCCAATACGCGGGCTCCCCTCAATCAGGGGCAGGCTCGCGGGATCGATCTCTCGCAAACGCTGTAAAGCGGTATCAGACAGGGCGGCGCCGGCAATATCATCGATTTCCGCCGACAGATCGCGCAGCGCACCATCGGCATCAAGCATCCCCGGCTTTTCCTTGCCTTTGGGCCCGAAGCGTAGAAGTTTCATGGTGCGTCCTTCCAATCCTGCGCAAATATCGGGCCAGAGATTACAGGTCCGAGATGCGGCGACAAGGGCGCCGTCTCGGCAATGTCACAATTTTATCGAAAGGCCGGGCTCCAATGGAGGCCCATTGGCCATATTGATCGAATACGGGCAAAACGTGTCGAAACCGGCCAAGAAATGTGCCGCTTTTGACGGGGACATTTCCAATTTCTGGCCTATTCTGTGCTTTAACAGGGGGCGATCTTTCCAAAGGTCCATGGTCTTGGTGCGTTTCTTTCAGGAGACGCAGGTGTGGCTTGTGGCGAGTTCGAAGGAAACAGATGGGTTCGGGAGGCCGAAGCAGTAGTGTCAAGTTGGAACAGCAAAGCGAATGGACTACTCGATCGTGACGCCATCTATTTTGTGGGCAGAAAGACTATCGTTGAAGGCCTTGAAGAGAACGATCCGCGGATTGATGGATTCGTCTTTATCGATATTGAAAGCCTCCCCGATTGTCTCGCAGCCAGGCCCCGACCGTCTGCCATTTTGTCGGTCCTGATCGGCAACGGTTTCGACGCGGTCGATATCGCCGGTGAGTTGTATCGCTCTGGATACCAAGGCCAGTATCGCGCACTCGCCAGTGCGATCCCCGCACCGCATTTGATCAAGCGGGAAGTCTCGCAGGTGGCACCCGGCCTCGATTTCGAGATTATCGACATCTCCGACCTATTCGGCTGATCTCAGGCGCGGCCCGCGGCATCGGCTGCGTGGAGCATTTCAGAGACGAGGACACCCTCCTCCTCAACCCCAACGGACACCCTGAAAAACCCTTCGGTAATCCCCAGCTTCGCGCGCCCCTCAGCCGTCAGCCCACGGTGTGACGACGATGGCGGATGCGACAGGGTCGTGCCCACATCGCCCAAGGTCGGCGCGAAGGCGATCTCGGGGGCGGCATTGGTGAAAGCATTGGCCGCCGCCCTGCCCCCTTTGAGGATGAACGACATCATATTGCCGCCGCGCCCGCCCAAAAGGCCCATGGCGCGGTTGTGGTCGGGGTGGTCGGGCCGCGTGGGATAAAGAACCCGCTCGACGGACGGATGCCCGGCCAGCGCCTCGGCCAGCGCCGCGGCG
>JAHEBR010000100.1 GCA_024642185.1 Marivivens sp.
GTGGATCGCCTGCCCAAGACCCGCTCGGGCAAGATCCTGCGGGCGACGATGGTCAAGATTGCCGACAATCAGGAGTATAAGATGCCGGCGACGATCGACGATCCGGCAATCCTTGATGAGATCCGGCTGGCGCTTCAGCCGCTGGGCTATGCCAAGGGCTAGGCCCAAAGGGCACAGGTGACGTAAGGGCGCCCCAGAGGCGCCCTTTTCCGTTCTTGCCCCGAGGGGCCACAGAGCGTTAGCATCGGCGCAAGTTCAGCGCGAAGGGGCTTTTCATGTTCAAGACTTTACTCGTTCTCCATCTTCTGGGGCTCGCCCTCGGCATCGGCGGCGGTGTCGCCAATATGATCGGCGGGCGGATGATGGCCGGGGCCGAGCCTGCCGGGGCCAAAGCCCTTGGCGCGATGCAGCGCCGGATTGGCCGGGCGAGCTTTGTCGGCCTGATCCTGCTGTGGATTACCGGCATCTGGATGGTGCAGGGCTATCACGATGGCGGCTTTGGCGCGCTTCCGGGCAGCTTCTCGGTCAAGATGATCTTCGTGGTGATTGTGACGCTTGCCGCGCTTGCCGCTCAGTGGAAAGCGATCTCGGCAGGCCGCACGGGCACGCCGCCCAACCGCAAGACCATGGCGATGCTTGGGATGATCTCGGGGCTCTTTTCGATCCTCGCCGTGATCATGGCGGTCGCGACATTTGCCTGATCTCGGGTGCCTGATCTCGGGTGCCTGATCTCGGGCGCCTGATCTCGGGCGCCTGATCTCAGACGAACTGTTCCTGAATGAGCCTCTCTTCGAGCCCGTGACCGGGGTCGAAGAGGATCCGGTGGGTGATCGCCGGTTCGCTGCGGATCACTACGCGCGACACATCGCGCACCGATTTGCCATCGGCATCGGCCATCACGGGGCGTTTGTCGGGGTCGATCACGTCGAATTGGACCACCGCCGACTTGGGCAGAAGCGCGCCGCGCCAGCGTCGGGGGCGGAAGGCGGCCATGGCCGTCAACGCCAGAACGTCTGAGCCGATGGGCAGAATGGGCCCGTGGGCGGAATAGTTGTAGGCGGTCGAGCCTGCGGGCGTCGCCACGAGCGCTCCGTCGCAGACCAACTCTGACATCCGGAGCCGACCATCGACCGTGATCCGAAGCCGCGCCGCTTGTGGGCCGGCGCGCAGCAGCGAAACCTCGTTGATCGCCAGCGCCTTGTGCTCGCCGCCGCCCACGGTCGTGGCGACCATGGCCAGCGGGTTGATGGCTTCTTCCTCGGCCGCGGCAAGGCGGAACAGAAGATCGTCTTCGTGATACTCGTTCATCAGGAAGCCGACCGTGCCACGGTTCATGCCATAGACCGGCGCATCGAGAGCTTCGGTCTCATGAAGCGTTTGCAGCATGAAGCCGTCTCCCCCGAGCGCGACGATTACTTCGGCGCTGCCGAGCGCGACGTTGCCGTAGCGCGCCGACAGCACCCCTTGCGCCTCTTGGGCAAGGGGCGAGTCACTGGCGACAAAGGCGATTTTCGGTCTCTCGTGCATGGCGCTCCTCGTTTCCAAAAGTGTTGACCCGTGCCGAAAGGAAACGCAAGTCGCGCAAAGGGTGCGACCAATGGCGGCAACCCGTGAAAACCTGTCGCTTTGAGGGTTTTCCTATAGGAAACTTCGCCCTATTGCTTCGCCAAACCCCTCTCGCCAACAGGATTTGAAACCATGACCGCCAAGACCCGCGATTCCGGCTTCTTCACCGAAAGCCTTGCGACCCGCGATCCCGAGATCAGCGCCGCCATCAGCAGCGAGCTTGGCCGTCAGCGCCACGAGATCGAGCTCATCGCCTCGGAAAACATCGTCTCCGCCGCCGTGATGGAAGCGCAAGGCTCGGTGATGACCAACAAATATGCCGAAGGCTATCCCGGCAAGCGCTACTATGGCGGCTGCGAGTTTGTCGACGTGGCCGAGAACCTCGCCATCGAGCGCGCCTGCAAGATGTTTGGCTGCACCTTCGCCAACGTTCAGCCCAACTCGGGCAGTCAGGCCAATCAGGGGGTCTATCAGGCGCTTCTGCAGCCGGGAGACACGATCCTCGGCATGAGCCTCGATGCCGGCGGCCACCTGACCCACGGCGCCAAGCCGAACCAGTCGGGCAAGTGGTTCAACGCGGTTCAGTATGGCGTGCGCAAGCAGGACAGCCAGATCGACTATGATCAGATCGCAGCCCTTGCCAAAGAGCATAACCCCAAGCTCCTGATCGCCGGCGGCTCGGCCATTCCGCGCATCATCGACTTTGCACGCATGCGCGAGATTGCCGATAGCGTCGGTGCGCTTTTGATGGTCGATATGGCCCACTTTGCCGGCCTCGTCGCGGCAGGCATCTATCCTTCGCCCTTCCCGCACGCCCATGTGGCCACCACCACCACCCACAAGACCCTGCGCGGCCCGCGCGGTGGCGCGATCTTCACCAATGACGAAGACATCGCCAAAAAGGTTAACTCCGCCATCTTCCCCGGCATTCAGGGCGGCCCCCTGATGCACGTTATCGCCGCCAAGGCCGTGGCCTTTGGCGAGGCGCTGCGGCCCGAATTCCGCGCCTATCAGGAGGCGGTCGTTTCCAACGCCAAGGCGCTGGCCGACCAGCTGATGAAGGGCGGCCTCGATATCGTCACCGGCGGCACCGACAGCCATGTGATGCTCGTCGATCTGCGCCCCAAGGGCGTGAAGGGCAACGAGACCGAAAAGGCCCTCGGCCGCGCCCATATCACCTGCAACAAGAACGGCATCCCGTTTGATCCCGAAAAGCCGACCGTAACCTCGGGCGTCCGCCTCGGCACGCCTGCCGGCACGACCCGCGGCTTCGGCGAGGCCGAGTTCCGCCAGATCGCCGACTGGATCGTCGACGTGGTCGATGGCCTTGCCGCCAATGGCCCCGAGGGCAACGCCGAGGTCGAGGCCCGCGTGAAGGCCGGCGTCGAGGCGCTCTGCCAGCGCTTCCCGCTCTATCCCAACCTCTAGGTTCGCCAAACCATTGAAACCTATATCGACCGGCAGCCCCCCTGCCGGTCGATCTTCTTGACCGGCCTCGCCAAGTGCGGACAAGATCGCGCAAGGAGACTTCCATGCCGCGCGATCCCCGTTTCGACCCGCTTTTTGAGCCCCTGAAGATCGGCCCCGTCACAGCCCCCAACCGTTTCTGGCAGGTCCCGCACTGCACAGGGATGGGCAACCAGCATCCCGCTTCGCTTGCGGCGATGCGCGGTGTGAAAGCCGAAGGCGGCTGGGGCGTGGTGAATTCCGAGTATTGCTCGATCCATCCAACCTCGGACGATACAACCGCCCCCTATGCCTCGCTCTGGGACGAGGGCGATATCCGCAACATGGGCCGCATGGCCGAAGCCGTTCATGCCCACGGCGCCTTGGCGGGGGTCGAGCTTTGGCACGGCGGGGCGCGCAGCGGCAACGTCTTGTCGCGCGAAGCGCCCTTGGGTCCCGAAAGCATGATGGCGGAAAACCATCCCTGGCAATCCCAGCGGATGGATCGGCAGGACATTGCGCAGCTTCGGGACTGGCACCGCCTCGCCGCCCTGCGCGCAAGAGAAGCGGATTTCGACGTGGTCTACGTCTATGCCGCGCATACCTATCTTCTGGCGCAGTTTCTCGATTCCGCTCAGAACCTTCGGTCCGACGATTATGGCGGAGTGTTTCTCAACCGCTCCCGTCTGGTCCGTGAAATCCTCGAGGACACCCGCGACGCGGTTGGCGATCGCATGGCCCTCGCCATTCGCATCGAGGTCTTGCACGAGGACGGCAGCGGGGCGGAGGAACGCGCGCGCTTTCTTGAAGAGATCGCGCCGCTCGTGGATGTCTTCGACGTCACGATCCCCGACTATGGCGTCGAGATGGGGCCATCGCGCTTCGTCAAGGAAGCGCCCCTCGAAGCCCATATCGCCCATGTGCGGGCGACCACGGGCAAGCCCGTTGTCTCGGTCGGCCGCTTCACCAGCCCTGAGACGATGGCCTCGCAGCTTCGCCGTGGCGTCCTTGATTTCATCGGCGCGGCGCGCCCGTCGATCGCCGATCCGTTTCTGCCGCGCAAGATTGCCGAGGGGCGGCTTGAGGAGATCCGCGAATGTATCGGCTGCAATATCTGCTATGCCCATGACGGCCTCGGCGCGCCAATCCGCTGCACCCAGAACCCGACGATGGGCGAGGAATACCGTTCGGGCTGGCATCCCGAACGGGCGCCTGCCCTGAAAAAGACCGCCGAGCCTGTGCTCGTTGTTGGCGGCGGCCCGGCAGGGCTGGAGGCTGCGCTAACGCTGTCTCGTCGAGGCGCCACGGTCCTCTTGGCCGAAGCCGAGGCCGAGTTTGGCGGGCGGGTGACCCTCGAATCCCGCCTGCCCGGCCTTTCTGAATGGGCGCGCGTACGCGACTGGCGGCTCACGCAGCTTCGAACTGATCCGAATGTGTCGCTCTACCCCGACAGCCGCATGACCCCCGACGATGTGCTCGCAACAGAGGCGCCCCATGTTCTTGTCGCCACAGGAAGCCATTGGCGCAGCGATGGGCGGGGCCGCCATGCGCCCTCGGGCCTTCCGGGCATGGCCGGCCAAGCCGTTCTGACCCCCGACCAGATCCTGACGGGCCAAAGGCCGGAAAGCGGCTCGATCCTCGTCTATGATGACGAGGGCTATCACATGGCCGCAGGGCTTGCCGATCTTCTGGCGGGCGAAGGCTTTGACGTGACCTACCTCACGCCTGCGGCCCTTGTGTCTCCTTTTGCCGCCTACACCGTCGAACAGAGCCGCCTGCAGGCAAGGTTGATCGAGAAAGGCGTGGCGATCCTTGCCAACCAGCGCCTGACAGGGCGGGAAGGGGATCATTGCCGGGTGGCGTGTGTCTTCTCAGGGCGCGAGACCACACTCACGGCCAAAACCGTCGTTCCGGTCACCTCTCGGGAGCCCGCCGAAGAGCTATGGGCAGCCCTGAAAGCTGCGCCGCTCTCGACCCTGCGCCGGATCGGTGATGTGCGGGCGCCGGGCCTGATCGCCCACGCTGTTCACGATGGCCACAGGGCTGCAAGGGAGCATCTGACCCCAACCAAAGCGCCCCTGCGCGAGAGGGTCATTCTTGACTGACCCGCGCACGCCCGGACCCAACCGGCCGTTGACCGCGCGCCTCGAGCATCGGCTCGGCCAATGGGCGCGGGCGCGGCTGCCGGGCGGGCTTGCCGAATTCATCATGTTCGGCCTCAAGATGGGCTGGGCGAGCCTCTTTGGCGGGCTGATGCTCGGGGCGATCATCGTCTCGAAATCGGTCTGGCAGGCCGATTGGCCGATCGCCCGCTATGATGCGCTTCTGGGCTTTGCGCTCGTCACACAGGCGCTGTTCCTGATCTTCCGGTTGGAGACCGTCGAGGAAGCCAAGGTCATCCTCCTGTTCCACCTGACCGGCACCGTGATGGAGTGGTTCAAGGTCTCGGCCGGCAGCTGGGCCTATCCCGAACCCGCGCTTTTCAAGCTCTTCGACGTGCCCCTGTTTTCGGGCTTCATGTATGCCTCGGTCGGCAGCTTCATCGCCCGCGTGATCCGCCTTTTCGAGATGCGCTTTGCCCCCTACCCGCCATTCGGCCTGACCCTCCTTCTGGCCCTCTCCATCTATGCCAACTTCTTCACCCATCATTTCATCTGGGATCTGCGGTTCCTTTTGATTGCCGGAACGGTGGCCGTCTATGGCCGGACGGTAATCTCCTACAGGGCAGGCCGCCGTCACAGGATGAACCTTGTCCTTGCGGGCGCTTTATCGAGCCTTTTCCTATGGCTGGCCGAGAATATCGGAACGCTCACAGGCACCTGGGTCTATGCGGGCACACACACGAGCGCCTTTGCCAGCCTGTCGAAGATGGGGAGCTGGTATCTCTTGCTCTATGTCGCCTTCATCACCGTGACCGTTGTGGTCCGGCCCCGCTCAGACGAGCCCGCGGCCGAGGGCGAGAAAGATCGCGACACCGACGACAAGTAGCGCGTAGAACACCGCCCAACCAAGCCAGCGCAACATCGCGGCCGTGCGCTCGCGCCCCCGATCAAGGCCGCGCAGGTGGGACATGACCGCAGCGGCAGCGCGTTCTGCTCTTGCCCCGTCAACCATGTGCGAGAGCTTTGGCGACAAAGCCAACGGCGCCGCATCGGCCAGAAACTGCATCTCGCGACGCAGTTCTTGTGGCATAAGCCGAGCGGCGCGGGTGAGCCGGATCTCGGCCGTCCGACCGCGCACACCCAGCCGCCGCCGCGCCATTCGGGCGACCTTGTCGATCAGGTTTTGCAGTTCCTCTGGGCTCATAACGCCCCTCTAGCGCGGGGGGCGGTTTGCGCTCAATCCCTCTGGTCTTTTGCGGGCGCAATTGCTTAGGGTCGATGCATGTTGAACACGATTATTCACGGCGAGCCCTCCGCCAAACCGCCCCTTCTTATCGCTCACGGCCTCTTCGGTTCGGGCCGCAACTGGGGCGTGATCGCCAAGCGGCTGTCGGACGAGCGGCAGGTGATTGCCGTCGATATGCGCAACCACGGGGGCAGCTTCTGGCATGACGATCATGCCTATGAGGATCTGGCGGACGATCTGGCGACGGTGATCCCGGATCGGGCCGATGTTCTGGGCCATTCGATGGGCGGCAAGGCGGCGATGATGCTGGCGCTGCGGCATCCCGAAAAGGTCGGGCGGCTGATCGTCGCCGATATCGCGCCAGTGGCTTACGGGCACAGCCAGCAGCACAATATCGACGCCATGCGGCGGGTCGATCTTGCGCGGGTGAGCAATCGGGCCGAGGCGGCGGCGCAGCTTCAGGGGCTCGAGCCGGGGCTGGCGGAGTTCTTCATGCAAAGCCTTGATATGAAAGACAAACGCTGGCGGCTGAATTTCGACGCGCTGGAGGTCAATATGGCCTCGATCCTGTCGTTTCCCGAGGTGAGCGGCAGCTTTGACGGGCCAGCCTTGTTCCTGTCCGGCGCGCTGTCCAACTATGTCCTGACGGAACACCGCGAGCGGATCAAGGCGCTCTTCCCCAAGGCGCGCTTTGCGAAAATCCCCGGCGCGGGGCATTGGCTGCACGCCGAAAAACCGCGCGAGTTTGAGGCGGCGGTCAGGACTTTTCTTAATCTTTAGAACAGGTTGGCGCCGCTCGCTGTGACCAGTGTTGCCAGCACCACGCCGGCGATCAGGATGAGGTAGGCGCCGGCGAGGCTGAGGCGGGAACAGGGCATAGGTATCTCCACGTTGGTGCGGGTTGAACGCACGGGCGGCGGGGTTCCGTCGGTGATCCAAACCGATTTTTCGCGCGTATCCATGGCAAATCCCAACCGGAGACCGCCATGAAATACGCCCTCGCCCTCGCACTTTCCCTTGCCGCCCAACAGGTTGCGGCCCATGCGCCTGTG
>JAHEBR010000353.1 GCA_024642185.1 Marivivens sp.
GCGCTCATCTCCGGCGCAAAGCTCCGGTCCAGCGCCCATGACTTTTCGAATTCCTCCATCCCAGGATAGACCCCCGCTCTTTGCCCCGCGAGCCAAGCCGCGCCGAGGGCAGTGGTTTCAAGGATCGTCGGCCGGTCGACCCGCGCGCCGGTGATGTCGGCGAGGAACTGCATTGTCCAGTCGCTCGCGCTCATCCCGCCGTCCACGCGCAGCGTCGCCTCACCGTCCATCCCCATGTCGGCCCACATGGCTTCGAGAAGATCGCGGGTCTGATATCCCACGCTTTCAAGCGCTGCGCGGGCCATCTCGGCGGGCCCCGTCCCACGCGTCAGGCCAAAGACGGCGCCTCGGCATTCGGCATTCCAGTAGGGTGCACCAAGGCCCACGAAGGCGGGCACCAGGATCACCTCCTGATGCGGGTCGGCCTTGTCGGCGAGGTCTTGTGTCTCGGCGGCGCCCGAAATGATCCCGAGGCCATCGCGCAGCCACTGAACCACGGCGCCGGCGATGAAGATCGACCCCTCAAGGGCATAAGTCGGCTTGCCATCGAGTTGATAGGCGATGGTCGTCAGAAGGCGGTTCTTCGACGTGACCGCCTGATCGCCTGTGTTCAGTAGGGCGAAACACCCGGTCCCGTAGGTCGATTTCATCATGCCGGGATGAAAGCAGGCTTGCCCGATTGTGGCCGCCTGCTGGTCGCCCGCCACGCCGAGGATCGGCAGCGGGGCGCCGAACAGAGCAGGATCAGTCATGCCGAAATCGGCGGCGCAATCCTTCACTTCAGGCAAGACCGCCATCGGGATGTCGAACAGATCGCAGATCTCGGCGCTCCAGTGGCCCTCGTGGATATCGTAGAGTAATGTCCGCGCGGCGTTGGTGGCGTCAGTTGCGTGGGCCTTGCCGCCCGTCAGGTTCCAGATGAGCCAGCTGTCGACGGTTCCGAAGGCCAATTCGCCCCGTGCCGCTCGTTCACGCGCTCCGGGGATCGTTTCTAGAAGCCAGCGCAGCTTGGTGCCCGAGAAATAGGGATCGGCCAGAAGGCCCGTATGGGCGGTGATCATCGCCTCGTGTCCCGCCTCGCGCAGGTCGCGGCAATAGTCGGCGGTGCGGCGGTCCTGCCAGACGATCGCCCTGTGAAGCGGCTTGCCGGTGGCGCGATCCCACAGAAGCGTGGTTTCGCGCTGGTTGGTGATGCCGACGCCGGCGATATCTTTGGCCGACAGCCCGGCCTTCTCGATCGCAGCCCGGCAGGTGGTCAGCGTCGTCTGCCAAAGGTCGCCCGGATCGTGCTCGACCCAGCCGCTTCGCGGGAAGTGTTGGGTAAATTCCTGCTGCGCGGTCGTGATGGGCTTCATCGTGCCGTCAAAGACGATGGCGCGGCTCGATGTGGTGCCTTGGTCGATGGCGAGGATATGGGTCATTCGCGGCTCCCTTGTCCCGCCCAAAGACAGGGCCGCGCGCCCCGCCTGTCAAGCCCGAGGCTAGTCCTTCGAGGGCGCCCCGCCTTCAAAGACGTTCTGTTCGTGATAGCTCACCGGCGCTTCCTGCATTTGCAGGTGCAGCCCGTCGCCCGTGAAGGGATGCGCGCGGGCCAAATCTTCGTCGAAGTCGATCCCGAGGCCTGCGCCAGAGGGTGCAAGGACATAGCCGTTCTCGACCTTTAGCGTGTTGCGGACGAGCGCCGCGTGGAAGGGCGTCTCGATGGTTTCCACAAGCAGGAGGTTGGGCGTCGAAAGGCCGAACTGGATATTCGCCGCCCATTCGACCGGCCCCGCATAGAGATGCGGCGCAACCTGCGCGTTGTAGGTCTCGGCGACGGCGGCGATCTTTTTGGCCTGCCAGATGCCGCCCGAGCGGCCAAGCGCGGGCTGAAGGATCGTCACCCCGTGCCGCAGGGCCATGGAAAACTCGGCCAGCGTCGTCATTCGCTCGCCCGTGGCGACCGGGATCTTCAGCGCGGCGGCCACCTTGGCAAACTCGGCCACGTTGTCGGGCGGGATCGGTTCTTCATACCAGAGCGGCGAGTAGGGCTCGATCGCCTGCCCCATGCGG
>JAHEBR010000354.1 GCA_024642185.1 Marivivens sp.
GACCGCTTACCCAATATCTGGCAGACCTCTACTTGGTTGCTGATTTTGGCAATCAGACACTTTCAGGAAATTTGACGAATTTCTTTACTCCGATCGCAGGCTTCAAAAACCCCAACGGGACGATCACGCTTGTCGGTAACTTTACAAAGACAGGCACCAGCGCGGATATCGATTTTACCGGAACTGGAACTCTGACTGGCAGCGGTATGTCGGCAAATTATGAGATCTTTGACGTCTACGGCGGTTTCGGTGGCGTCAACGGTCAAATCATGGTCGGCGGCTTCTCATCCGATTTCGATTGGATTTCAGGGATCTATGCTGGGACAACTTCGCAGTCGGATGGCCTTTGGGTCGCTCAAGAGCAATAGGGCGGCTAGGCTCCTCTGCCGCCCGTTGCCTCCGCCATCACCCGCTCGAGATACCGCCCGTAATCTGTCTTCCCAAATCGACGCGCGTGATCCCGCATCAGCGCGTCGTCGATCCAGCCCATAGAATAGGCGATCTCTTCGGGGCAGCCTGATTGCATCCCCTGGCGGGTTGACAGAGTGCGCACGAAATTCCCCGCGTCGAGCAGCGAGCCATAGGTTCCGGTATCGAGCCAGGCAAAGCCGCGCCCCATGCGTTCTACGTTGAGAAGCCCATCCTCAAGATAGGCTTCCAGAAGTGAGGTGATTTCCAGCTCGCCCCGCTCCGAAGGTTGCACCTGTTTGGCGCGGCGCGGCGCGTCGGCATCAAGGAAATAGAGGCCGGTCACGGCATAGCTTGACGGAGGGACTTTGGGTTTTTCGATGATTCGCTTGGGCGTCCAGCCTGCGCCGAATTCGACAACGCCATAACGTTCCGGATCGGAGACGTGATAGCCGAAAACCGTTCCGCCCGTGGTTCGCGCGTCGGCAGCGGCCAGGACTTCGGGCAGGCCGTGACCAAAGAAGATGTTGTCGCCCAGAACCATCGCCGACGGTGCACCACCGAGGAATTCTTCGGCAAGGATATAGGCCTGAGCAAGGCCATCCGGCGAGGGCTGTACGATGTAGGTCAGGCTCAGGCCCCACTGGCGCCCATCGCCCAGAAGCCTTTGAAACTGCTCCTGATCCTGAGGCGTGGTAATCACCGCAATCTCGCGGATGCCCGCGAGCATCAAGACGCTGAGCGGATAATAAACCATCGGCTTGTCATAGATCGGCAAGAGCTGCTTTGAGACGGCCATCGTGATTGGATGAAGCCGGGTTCCCGATCCGCCGGCGAGGATGATCCCTTTTCTCTGGCTCATTTCAGCGCCCCCAACTCGTGCAAAACATTCGTCAACCCGTCGCGCCAGTCTGGGCGTTTCAGGCCGAATACCGACAGACTATCACAGTTCAATCTGGAGTTTTTGGGGCGCTCGGCGGGCGTTGGATAGGCACTCGTGGGTATATCTTCGACCGTCACACCGCGGCCCGTTTGCCGAAAGATCTCGCGCGCGAAATCGGCCCAGCTGACGTCGGGGGCGCCTGAGAAATGATAGGTGCCCGATAGGTTCGGCTCGACTTTCAGGCGCTCCGCCATCGCAACGCAGGCAATGGCGATATCGGCCGCAGGAGTTGGTCCGCCAATCTGGTCGGCCACCACGGTCAAGTGGTTGTGGGTCTCGGAAAGGCGCAGCATCGTCTTGGCGAAATTGTTGCCATGCGCAGAGAAAACCCAGCTTGTTCGAAGGATGGCATGGGCCCCCCCTGCCGCCTGAACAGCCTTCTCGCCGGCAAGTTTGGTCTGGCCGTAGGCGTTAAGTGGCCCTGTAGGGTCGCTTGGCAGAAACGGCCTATCCCCCGAGCCATCGAAGACATAATCGGTCGAAATGTGAACGAAGGGGATATTTAGGTCTGCACTAGTCGCCGCCATCTCGCCCGGAGCACACTCATTTAGTTGAGATGCTTCAGTCTCTTCTTCCTCGGCTTTGTCGACGGCCGTATAGGCCGAGGCATTGATTACTGCATCGGGGCGATGACCAAGGATCGCCGCGCGCGCCGTTCCCGCCACCGCAAGATCACATATTCCCCGCCCGAGAAGAACC
>JAHEBR010000006.1 GCA_024642185.1 Marivivens sp.
CGGGCACCGATGTGCTTAACGGAGCCGAAGGCAACGACATTCTCATGGCGGGCTCTGCCTTGCCGGGGGAAAGCGAAACGCTGATCGACCTTCTGGGCGACAACATCATGATCGGTGACTTTGCCGATATCAGCGGCGCGCGCGTGCTTGAAGCCGCGACCTATGTGACTTCGCTGGCCTCGTCGGCGGGCGGAGCAGACAGCATCCAGACAGGCCGCGGCAACGACATGATCCTCGGCGGCGAAGGCTCCGATACGATCGACTCCGGCCGCGGTGGCGACATCATTATCGGTGACAATGGCACCATCGACATCGTCAACTCGACCGTGACAAGCGCGGGCGCGGCCACCGATGGAAACGACACCATCACTATCGGCAACGATCCCGCAGGTGCAGGCGATCCGCCTTCGCCGGTGGACCTGATGGATCTCGTGATTGGCGGCCTCGGCAACGATACGGTCAACGCCATCAACGGTGGGCTCAACTTCATCGGCGATGGGGGCACTCTGACGCTCGATCCGACCGCGCTCAATGCGCTGCGCACCTTCCGCCCTGCTGGTGCATCGGCCACGCAGGACCAGCTCGACGCGCAGTCGCGCACGATCCAGCTCGTCAACTTCATCGCCCGGACAGCCACCAGCAGCGCCAACGTAAACGATGGCAATGATTCCGTAACCGCCACGGGCGGCCAGGTCTCTGCCATTCTTGGCGGCGGCGACGATACGGCTGTGCTGGCCGACGGCTTCAACTATGTGATCGGCGACGACGGCACGATCACTCTGGCTCCGTCGGATGACTACACAGCCCTCGAGGCACGTCTGACCACCAGTGCCAGCCTTGCAGGCTCGAACAATGACAACCTGACAACCGGCGCAAGCCGCGACCTCATCATCGGCGGCGAAGGCGGCGACACCATCAGCAGCGGGGCAGGGAACGACCTGATCCTTGGCGACAGCGGTGAAATCCTGTTCGACGATCGGGATGCCGAGGACGTCATCGTATCGCTGACTTCTGCCAACCAGGATGTGGACGGCAACGACACCATCACCGCAACCGACGGGCGCAACCGCATTATTGCTGGCGGCGGCGATGACAGCGTCACGGCGGGTAACGGCGGCAACCTTGTTCTGGGCGACAACGGGTCGATCGAGGACATGGTCGATCGGGTTCATCTCGTCGTGAGTGATCCTGCGTTGGGCGGGGCCGATACCGTGACCACGGGGTCTGGCAATGATCTGGTTATCCTTGGTGCGGGCTCTGACACGGCCAACCTCGGCGACGGTGACAACACAGTCACCGGCGACAACGGCGAAATCATCTTCAACGCCGCGGGCACCAACACCGTCGATACGGGCAGCGATTTTGCCAACGGGAATGACACGATCACGACCGGCAGCGGCCGTGACCACATTCTTGCCGGTCTGGGCGATGACACCGTCGACAGCGGCGCGGGCCGTGATCTGATCCTTGGCGACATGGGCAACCTGATCACCGAAGCGGGGCTGGCCGGTGGCCGGGCGCGCTATGCCGAAACCACCCAGCATAACGAAGGTGGCAGCGACACGATCGTTTCGGGCGCGGGAGAAGATGTGATCCTTGCCGGTGCGGGTGCCGACGATGTGTCGGCGGGTGCGGACAGCGATGTGATCCTTGGCGACGATGGCAACTGGACCTCCAGCCATATCAACGGCCTGGGCACGGTTCAGAGCGCGATCCTCCTGGCTGGCGACGATGATACGATTGACGCTGGTGACGGCGACGATATCGCCATCGGCTCGCTCGGCAACGACACGATCCTCGCCGGCAACGGAGATGACGAGGTTCTCGGCGACGACGGCATCATCACCTTCCGCAACGAGACCGAGATTGAAACCTTGGTTCTCACCAACATCGAACGTGGCGGCAACGACACGATCTCGGCAGAGGGAACGACTGGCGACAATGTCCTCGTCGGCCAGGCTGGAAGCGACCTGATCTACGGCGGCGAGGATGATGACCGCATCTTCGGTGACCTTGAGACATTTATCTTTGATCCGGTGGCCAACCGCCTGCCGGGCCAGTCTGATGCAGACCGTCTGTTGTCGGCCATCACGATCCGACCCGACCTTGGCTCCAACGATGTCATCTACGGCGGCGCGGGTTCTGATTTTATCATGGCCGGTTTTGGCGATGACGAGGTCTTTGGCGGGGATGGTCAGGACTTCCTGATTGGTGACGCTGCGATTGCATCTTGGTCGTGGACCGTCGAGGGCGGCCTGATCACCGAGAAGCTGACTATCGACACCAACTTTGCCTATCTCCTCGGCGGCTATGACGAGCTGCACGGCGAAGGTGGTGCGGATATCATGATCGGCCACCTTGGCCCCGATCTGTTCTTTGGAAACACCGAAGACGACCTCATCTACTCGGATGGCTATGCTGGCACCTTCGGGTCGCAGTGGGGGCCCGAAGGCTATGCCGGACCGACTGCCTTCCGCAATTTGCTGACCTCGAACTTTGCGGGGCCGAACGCCATCGACGTTGTGTCACGGGCCCAGCAGGACGATTCAATCGGCAATCCGCTCACAATCGGCGAGCAGGACGTGTTCCTCGATGTCAATCGTTCGAATGGCACGCGCGCGACCTTCAGCGATGGTGCCGGCGATCTGATCGACCGCGCACTGGCTATGTTGGAAAGTGACACCTACATCGCGGCCGTCGCGGCCTTGATTGATGCGGGCACCGACCGAGAACTGCTTGAGGATGCACTCCTGAGGTCCTTGGTCGAGGAAATCGGCGCCCTCGTCAGGCTTGAAGGCGTGTCCTACGAGCTGCTTCTGCGGCGCCTCGTGGGCCTCTTCCTAGATCGTCTGGCCGAGGCCGAAGGTGGTGATGTGAATGCCTTGCTGTCGGGCGGTGCCCATCGACCGGCTGCTTGACACTGAACACTGCTTACAAGAACTTCGGGCGAAGCATAATTGCTGCGCCCGAAACCAACAGAAAGAAGAAAAATGTCAGAAAAACTCCAAGGTACTCCCAGCGCGATCAACGGTGTGAAGATCAATTGGGACGATAGCGAAATGCAGAGCCTCTACGCCAATATCGGCACGGCGACTGCGAACCGCGAAGAGTTCTTCTTGCTGTTCGGGACCCATCAGCATTGGCGTGGTACGCGCGAGGAAACCGAAGAGGTGGGCGTCAAACTCGCCAACCGGATCGTAATGAGTCCGTTCGCAGCCAAACGTCTGGCGCTGATCCTCAGCCAGTCGATCAAGGCCTACGAAGACCAGTTCGGCAAGATCGAAATCTGAGCGTTGCGGTGATCGAGGATCTCGCCGCTCTTGTGATCCTGAAAAAGGGTAGCGACCGGTCGGATGAACCGGTCGCTACGCTTTTGCAGGGTAGCCTTCCTGAGGGCATCACGCCGCGAATGCTGATGTCTGCGGCTCAGGACAAGACGACCATTCGGAAAATTGACAAGTGGCTTGCCATCGTTTTGCCGGGTGCGCCGGGCGAATGGGTGGCGTGGGTGTTTGACAAAGTTCCGGGTGTCACAGACCTGCCGAAAATCGCGGAGAAGGTCACCGAACTCACCCGCATTGTTCTGGGCGCTCTTGGGAATCCAGAGCAGGCACAATTCTCTGGCAAGGTGGCATCGGTCGTCTCGATGACGCTCGATCGGGTGTCAGGTTCCCAAAAGCGGGGAGCCGCGTCGGTCAACCAGATTATCGCCGATGCAATTGTCGAGGCGGGCCTTGGGGCGTTGGCCGCGGTCGGCAATCTGGACGGCAAGAAGGTCAAGGCGTTTCGGTTTTCAGACCAGAGACTTGCGACCTTGTCGGACGAGTTGGCCCATTTTTGTATCTCTCGCAGCGGAGATGATGCCGTTCATCAAGACATCGACGCCGAGGACATGAGCGATCTTTCGCTCGACGCCGGGCTTTTGGCGGATATGGCGGGCACCGAGCGGCTGACCATTGATCTGCCTTCCCGCCGCGAGAGTGGGCTTGCCATGCTGATCTTCGGGTCGGCCACGTCGAAGGATGCGTCGGCCGAGCTCGTCGCACTGCGCCGGATCGCGCAGCTCTGCGAGGGGAGAAAGCCGGCCAAGAGCATGCGAAAACGGATGATCCGCGGGGGCGCAATGATCAGTGCCGCGGCTCTGATTGTCTGGCTCTCAATGCCAGCCCAGCTGCGGGTCAGTGCAGCCGCGACAGCCGAACCGCGAGAGGCCGTTGCGCTGGCCCTGCCTGCCGGGGCGTTTCTTGACAGCGTCGATGTTCGTGTTGGCGACGTGGTTGCCCAAGGCGATGTCATCGCGACTTTTCACGCGCCGGATCTTGAGGAGAACCGCGCAGCCTATGTGCTAGAACTCGCGATTGAAGAGGTCAGTGCGCAGAGCGCCTTGGCCGAGAATAACTATGCCGGCTATCAGTTGGCCCAGCAAAAGATGGCCGCCGCTCGTGACAACCTCGCACGGATCGATGCCCGGATCGCGTCCCTGCGCCTGACCGCTCCGACAGGAGGCCGATTGGTGAGGGTTGTGGGGGCAGAGGTTACTGGCCGCTATCTCCAACTTGGCGAAACCATCGCCGTGGTTCAACCGGAGGCGTCGTTCAACGTCGCGTTGACTGTGTCCCGTGTGGACGCTCCACTTGTCGCGCCGGGGCAAACTGGTGAAGTCTGGTTCCGGGGCGTCGCAGGGCGCATTTGGGGCCTCTCGACCCAGACACCCGTAGCTTTGGAAATCAATCCGCAAACCGGCGCAGAGACTCTCATCGTTCGTGGCCGGATCATGGACGAGGACCAGCAGAAACTGTTTAGCGGGCTTGCCGGCTTTGCCAAGATTGACGCGGGCGAGGCCGTGCGGGCAAAGGTGCTTGGCCGCTATGCGCTTGAATATCTGAGGACGAAGGCATGGATCTGGTTCGGCCTGAGTTTCTAAGGCAGATCACATTGCGCCTGTCGGTTGATCGCAACCGGCCGGTCTATCTTGCGCAGGACCGCTCCAATGGAAAGATCTATGTGCTGGCCCGCGATGTCGCACTCAACCTACGCAGGATGGCGGCCGCAGCGCTCGGTACGGATACAGAGGCCCGTCAGATTGCGCGATCCAGCATGGACGAAGAGGGGGCAAAGCAGGCCTTCGGTGCACTTCAGGTGATCCAGACTGCGCGTTTGCACGAGCAGACGGTTCGTAAACCCTTTAACCCGATCTTCGCTAATTTCCCGCTCTTTGATGTCGGCCCGTGGCAACATCGCTTGGCGCCGGTGGCCCGGCGGATCGTGGGGCCTGTCTTCTGGATCACATTGGCCACATTGATGGTCATGGCGATTGTTCTTGGCACCCGAAACGACTGGCAGATCCTCGATGCGTTCAAGAATATTTTTTCACTTCAAGCGCTTATCACCTTTGGCCTGATCGCACCGGTGCTGAAGCTTGTTCACGAGCTGGGGCACGTCATGGCCGCTACCAGCGCCGGGGTCAGGGTGCGCAAGGCGGGTGTGTTTGTCATCGGGCTCTATCCGATGCCCTTTGTTGATTGCACCGAGGCCGACATGAGCGCTCGCCGCACCGACCGCATCGCAATTTCCGGGGCAGGAATTCTGACGGATATTCTGATAGGGCTTTTGGCATTTGTGGTTTGGCACTTTGTCGAAGGGAACTACCTTCGAACGCTGCTTGCCAACGTCTTTGTGTTCTCAACGCTGAACTCGGTTCTGTTCAACGCCAACCCGCTCATCAAGCTCGACGGCTACTATGTGATGACCGACGTGATCGGGCAGCGAAATCTGGCGACACGGGCAAGCGCAGCGATCAAGGCCTTGCGCCTGTGGATTGCCAGTTTCGGCGCGCGGGGAGCGAGGCCACGAGGAAGCAGTTGGCTTTTGGTCGTCTATGGGCTCGCGGCGATGCTCTACCGGATCAACGTCATGATCGTCATCGCCTCCTCGCTCTTGCCGCGATACCTCGGCGTTGGGGCGGCAGTGACTGTCTGGGGAGGTTTGCTGATGACCTTGGGTCCGATCATGCGAGACCGCCCAGCAGCACCAACCTCTCAAGCGGGCGGACCGAAAACCGTTCTCCATCGACTTATGTGGTGGGGTGGCTTGGGCGGGCTGGTGATTGCTGCGCTCTTTTTCATCCGCATGCCTGTCATTGTCGCAGTGCCAGTAGCTTTGGATGTGGCCGACAGCTATCAGATTACCGCCCGGTCGGCAGGTGTTTTGACGCAGGTCGCGACCGACGGGCCCGTGCAAGCAGGCGCGGCTCTGACCGTTGCCGCGAACCAGTCAATGAGTGATGAATTTGCCGCGCTTCAGGCGGAGCTTGGCATTGCCGAGGCAATCTTTGCCACGGTTCGCGGTGTCGATCCCGCTCGCGCGCAGGCAGCCCGCGAACAGATCCTTTCGGCTCGCGAACGCCTGACAATTCTGGCGCAAGACCTTGAGGGCCTAGCCACGCGCGCGATGGGGGAAGGTTTCTTTTCCGCCACTTCGCGGCTGAATATGGGGAATTGGGTTGCGGCGGGCACGGTGATCGGCACGCTCTATCCGGCGGAAGGCGCGACGATGCTGAGGGGTGATTTCCCCGAAAACAGATTGTCTGCGTGGGACAGCCAACTCACCGAGGCCGTTCTGCGGATCGGCAACTCGGACTATGTCGCCCTTGATCCAAGTGCCCTCGACCTACGCGAGATCATGGATTTCGACCGCGAGAGCGGAGCCCGAAACTGGACGCTTTTCGTCACTCATGCCGCCCAGACCCCGGCCGCGATGGCAGGTTCGGTCGGCCTGTTGCGCCTGCGGTTCGAGCCGGTGCCGCTGGTTGATCATATCGGTTTCTGGTGGGACCGTATGGTGGTGAGCTACCGTGAATCCCAGTTGGCCGATCGCGCCAACTATCTGAACTGAGAGGGTCGCTCGGAAATCTGAACGCCTTGGCCGAGGCAAGCCCGCCCAAGACGCTCTCGAATCAATCTGACGACGCCCTCCAGAACGCACAGGCTGGACGATATACCCGCCAAATATTGGGCGCGCTCCTCAAAGCGGGCGACCTTATCGGCGTCGCATTCTCTATGGGCGGCGAGGGCGACAATGCGCTCTCAATATGCCGGAGGGCTTTCACTTGCGCGGGGATGGCGACCGGTTTGGATATCTCATGCTCTGGCGCGGATCGGCGGCTGCAAGCTTGGATCCCTTCGATGATGGCATCTAATGCGCCTGTATTTCACGCAATTCGCGGGCTTTTGTTCCGAAATTGCGGGAGCGACGAAGTGCGAGAGGTTTCGGGGTTTCCTCTGCCATGTGGCTGGTGTTGAATGAAGAGAAGGCGGCCGTCTGGCCGACAATCGCGAAGGGGAAGAACGCCTGCAAGGCAGAACTTCGATAAAGTTCGGATCACTTCTGGAATGCGCTTGTCGGTCCAAGCATCTGCGAAATTGGACCCGGAGACCCCCGCCCTTTCGGTGGAAATGAGGGCCTGGAGAGAAAAGAGAACGAGATCATGACGCCCTTTGCCATCGCCGGCATCCAGATGTACGTAAACGCCCTTCAGCCCAATACCGAAGGGATGCTGCATCGGCTCGATATCCTCATGGCGCGGTTTCCGTGGACCCAGATGGTTCTCTTCAGCGAGCTTGCGCCGCTTGGGCCTTTGCACCGCTTTGCCCTGCCGCTCGACAACGCGCACGTCGCCCAGTTTCAGGCCGCGGCCCGCAGGCACAATGTCTGGCTGATCCCCGGCTCGATGTTCGAGAAGACACCCGATGGCCGGGTGTTCAACACCTCGGTCGTGATCGCCCCCGATGGCAGCATTGTCTCGACCTATCGCAAGATGTTTCCGTTCCGGCCCTACGAGGCCGATGTCGAGGCGGGGACCGAGTTCTGCATCTTCGACGTGCCCGAGGTTGGCCGGTTCGGCCTTTCGATCTGTTATGACATCTGGTTCCCCGAAACCACGCGCCAACTGACCAGCGCGGGGGTGGAAGTCCTTCTGCACCCCGTCCTTACCGGCACGACCGACCGCGACGCCGAGCTGGCCATCGCCCGTGCGACTGCCGCGCAATTCCAGTGCTATGTGTTCGACGTCAACGGCCTCGGCGCTGGCGGCAACGGCCGGTCTTGCGTGATCGATCCGGCGGCGACAGTTCTGCATCAGGCGGCGGGGCAGGAGGATATGTTCCCCATCGAGGTCGATCTCGACATGGTCCGCCGTCAGCGCGAGACTGGCATCAAGGGGCTTGGCCAGGTTCTCAAGAGTTTCCGCGACCGGTCGGCCGAGTTTACGGTCTACGACCGCAAAAGCGGCGCCGATGCCTATTTGGGCAGCCTCGGCCCCCTGGCGATGCCCACTCAGGGCACGCGGGCGGGGCTTGGCGTCGATGTTCGAGATTTTGCATTTGAAAGTATGCCCAAAAGGGCACCCGGTGACATTCTTGGCAAGTCGCCGTCGATAAGGGAGAGGAACTAGTCGGGCTAGGGCGCAGGGCCTCGCAAGGCCGGCAATCGAGACCGCCTGTCCTCCCCAAAAAGGGAGAAGACGGAACGATGCAGTCGATGAGTGACTATTATTCAGCGGTCCAGCTGCGTGCAGATCGTTGGGGTGAATTGCGGGCACTGATCGAACAGCTTTCAAATAACCCGAATGGCAGGGCCGCCACTGGCGCGCACGAACGGATCGAAAAGCTTCTGGGTCAATTATCACTCATCGAAGCCTATTGGGCCTTTCCCGGCATGTCGGCCTTCGACCACCTCCGCCGCCTGTTCGAACACGGCAAGTTCGACGATTTGGCCTTCTCGGTCCAGCGGATCTCGCGCGCGCTGACCACCGGCGCCTATCGGCGGCGGCATATCCCGCTGGATCGTGATATCGTCGATTCCGAAGAGCATGACGACGAGGCGCTCCTCTCGCCCGACGCGCGCGCCCTGACCAAGCCCTATTTCGAGGTGATGATCGTCGATGACCTGAACGAGCATCAGGAGCGGTGGGTCAAATCCAACATCGCCTCGATGCGGCGATCCGAGGATGCCTTCATCTACGAACCCGTCGTCGTTCCAAGCCTTCAAGACGCGTTGATCGGCGTTCTGTTCAATCACAACATCCAAGCCATCGTCGTGCGCCCCGGTCTCAAGATGGAGAGCCAGGTCGAACTTTCGATCCTAACCAAATACCTCGACCGAGCGGGCGGCATTGAAGAGCTGGATGGGCTTGCTCCGGAAAACTGGGGGCCCGAGCTTTGCCGGCTTGTCGCCAAGGTGCGGCCCGAGCTTGACGCCTATCTGGTGACGGATCGCTCGGTCGAGGAAATCGCCGGCCTCGATCTCGGGATCTGTCGTCGGGTCTTCTATAATCAGGAAGATTTCATGGAGCTGCACCTCAACATCCTTCGGGGTGTGCAGGCGCGCTTCAAGACGCCGTTTTTCACGGCCCTCAAGGAATATTCCAAACAGCCGACCGGCGTGTTCCACGCGATGCCGATCAGCCGTGGCAAGTCGATCTCGCGGTCGCACTGGATTCAGGACATGGGGGCTTTCTATGGCCCCAATATTTTCATGGCCGAAACCTCGGCCACCTCGGGCGGGCTCGACAGCCTGCTGGAGCCCACCGGCCCGATCAAACAGGCGCAAGAGCTTGCCGCACGCGCCTTTGGCGCACGGCACACGTTCTTTGCCACGAACGGCACCTCGACCTGCAACAAGATCGTCGTGCAGGCGCTGGTCAGGCCCGGCGATATCGTCTTGGTCGACCGTGATTGCCACAAGTCGCACCACTACGGGATGGTCTTGTCTGGGGCCGAGGTCTGCTATCTCGACAGCTATCCGCTCAACGACTATTCGATGTATGGCGCGGTGCCGCTCTCGGAGATCAAGCACAAGCTTTTGCAGCTCAAGGCCGCGGGCAAGCTTGATCGCGTGCGGATGCTTCTTCTCACGAACTGCACCTTTGACGGCATCGTCTACAACGTCGAACGGGTGATGGAGGAATGCCTCGCCATCAAGCCAGATCTGGTCTTTCTGTGGGATGAAGCGTGGTTCGCCTTCGCCCGTTTCGGCCCGACCTATCGCCAGCGGACGGCGATGAACGCCGCCAACAACCTGCGCGAAAAGTTCCGCTCGGAACAGCACGCCAAGGCCTATGCCGCTCAGGTGGCCGAGCTTGAGGGCGCGGACGAGGCAACGCTCGTCAAGACCCGCCTCATTCCGCCCCCCAATGCGCGGGTGCGGGTCTATGCGACCCAGTCGACCCACAAGACCCTGACCTCGCTCCGGCAGGGCTCGATGATCCATGTCAACGATCAGGATTTCAAAGGCGAGGTCGAGCAGAGCTTCCACGAAGCTTATATGACCCACACCTCGACGAGCCCCAACTACCAGATCATCGCCTCGCTCGATGTGGGGCGCAGGCAGGTCGAACTCGAGGGCTATGAGTTTGTCCAGCGGCAGGTCGAGGCGGCCATGTCGATCCGGCGGGCGGTGTCGACCCATCCGCTTATCAGCAAGTATTTCAAGGTTCTGGCTGCAGGCGACATGATCCCCGAGCAGTTCCGCGAAAGCGGCGTCGAGTCCTATTACGACCCCGAGCAGGGCTGGACCGATATCTGGAACTGTTGGGAGAAGGACGAATTCGTCCTTGATGCCACGCGGATCACGCTGGCTGTGGGCGGCACCGGCTGGGACGGCGACACGTTCAAGACCAAGGTCTTGATGGACAAATACGGCATCCAGATCAACAAGACCTCGCGCAATACCGTTCTGTTCATGACCAACATCGGCACAACGCGGTCGTCGGTCGCCTATCTGATCGAGGTCTTGGTCGAGATCGCCAAAGACCTTGATGATCTTCTCGACGATGCCTCCAAGATGGAGCGGCTGGCCTTCGAACGCCGGGTCAACAACCTGATGAAGGACCTGCCGCCGCTGCCGGATTTCAGCCGGTTCCACGATGCCTTTTGCGCTGATGCCGAAACCGGCGAGGGCGATATGCGCAAAGCCTTCTTCCTCAGCTACGACGAGAACAATTGCGACTATCTCGAGCTTAACGGCTCGATCAAGGAAGCGATGGATTCAGGCAAGGATGTGGTTTCGGCCTCGTTCATCATCCCCTATCCGCCGGGCTTCCCGATCCTCGTGCCCGGGCAAGTGGTCAGCCGCGAAATCCTCGCGTTCATGCGGGCGCTGGATGTCAACGAAATTCACGGATACCGCTCCGAGCTTGGCCTGCGGGTCTTTACTCAAGACGCACTGAATAAACTGACCGCTGAAAAAGCGGCAGTAAAAACATAGGGAGGTTTGTTATGGCGAAGCGTCAACTCAATAATATTTCCGAGATCCGCCGGTTCTTTCACCGCAATGAGGACCCGATCTATTTCATCTCGGCGACCAACTTCAACCTCCTTGGCATCGACGAATGGTGCAAGAATTTCAAATACATATGCTATATCGACTGCTATGACGGCCGGCACCCCAACGTGTTCTGCCCCTCCGAGCAGCCGCACGCCGAATTTCAGTCGATCGAGGACATCAACAACTATCTTCTGCAGCACAAGGAGGTGATCGATCTCGTCAAGCGCCGCGGTGGCAAGCCCAAGTTCGTCTTCCTGATGTTCGATGAAGAGACCGAGCGTCTGGCCAAAGAGCTTGGCGCCGATGTCTGGTTCCCCAAGGCCAAACTGCGCACCCGGATGGACAACAAAATCGAAACCGTGCGCGTGGGCAACAAGGCTGGTGTGCCCTCGGTTCCCAATACGCTCGCGGTGATCGAAAGCTATGAGCAGCTCAGCGAGGTGAGCGACAAGGCCGGGATCGGCCGCGATCTCGTTCTGCAATCGGCCTTTGGCGACAGTGGCCACACCACATTCTTCATCAAATCCGAGGCCGATTTCCGCCGCCACGAGCACGAGATCGTCGGGCAGGGCGAAATCAAAGTTATGAAGCGGATTGATTGCCGTGGCTCGGCCATTGAGGCCTGCTGCACCTCGGAAGGCACGATCGTCGGCCCCCTGATGACCGAGCTTGTCGGGTTCAAGGACCTGACGCCTTATCGCGGCGGCTGGTGCGGCAATGAGATTTTCGCTACCGCCTTTTCCCCCAAAGTGCGCCAGCAGGCGCGCGACCTGACCTTCAAGTTTGGCGAACAGCTCCGCAAGGAAGGCTATCGCGGCTATTTCGAACTCGACTTCCTGATCGACAAGAAAACCGGCGATCTCTGGCTTGGCGAGTTGAACCCGCGCATCACCGGGGCAAGCTCGATGACCAACCACGCAGCCTTTGCTCATGCCGACGCGCCGCTCTTCCTGTTCCACCTCCTCGAGTTCTCGAACGCCAAGTTCAAGCTCGACGTGGACGAGCTGAACGCCCGCTGGGCCGATCCCGACATGATCGACGGCTGGAGCCAGATGGTCATCAAGCACACCGAGGACAGTGTCGATCTCATCACCAAGGCGCCGCAGAGCGGCATCTACAAGATGCTCGAGGATGGCCGCGTGGTCTTTGACCGCTTCGACTATCACCGCCGCGCCGTCGAGAACGAGAATGAGGCTTTCTTCCTGCGGATCCAGAAAGAGGGCGATTACCGCTACGAGGGCGCCGACCTCGGCATTCTGGTCACGCGTGGCCGGTCGATGACGCCGGGGTTCAACCTCAACGAACGCGCCAAGCGCTGGATCCACGGCATCAAGTCGAGCTTTGAGGCGCGGCCCCTTGCCTCGCTGGACTCTGGCCCGGTTCAGGGAGAGCCTGCCTTCAAGATTCTCTGATCCGAAGGAACGGATTCTTGGACAGCCTCTGGCGCGCTATAGACGAAGCAGAGCCCGGCCCGAAGTGGGCCGGGCTGTTTGCCGAATATTGGCCAGACTATTATCGCTGGTGGTCGCGCGACGGGGTTGAAACCCGCCCCTCCTATTGGGAAAGCCGCCGCGCCCTCAAGGCGCATATGCCCGAACTGCTGCCGCTCTACGACCGCCTCTGCGAGCTGGCTGGCGGCGGTGATCTTCAGGCGCGGTTCCTCTCGCTCTATTGCCCGCCCGCCTATCTCACCTCCTGCTCGCAAGCGATTTGGCCCGGTAAGGAACCGGTTCTGGTTCGCAACTATGATTACAGCCCCAATGCCTTTGACCGGCTCATCATGCGGACAGGCTGGCTGGGGCGAACCGTGATCGGCGTGTCCGACGGGCTTTGGGGCCTTGTCGACGGCATGAACGATGCAGGGCTCGCCATTTCGCTTACCTTCGGCGGGCGTCATGTGGTCGGTGACGGCTTCGGCGTGCCGCTCATTCTGCGCTATGTGCTGCAGACCTGCGAGACAGCCGAAGAGGCCGGCGCGGCGCTCGCCCGACTGCCCACGCATATGAGCTATAACGTGACGGTCCTTGACGCCAAGCGCAGGTTCCTGACCGCCCGGATGGCGCCTGACCGCCCCGCCCAGATCACCAATGCCACCGTGGCCACGAACCATCAGGAACAGGTGGAATGGACCGCGCACGCAAGGCTGACCGCCACAGTCGAGCGCGAGCGGTTCCTGCTGAACCGGATGATGTTACATCCTGATACCGAAGAGAAATTCATCGGCGCCTTCCTGCGCCCACCGCTTTTCTCGACGGCCTTCTCTCTCGGGTTCGGAACCCTCTACACCGCCGTCTACCGACCGCGCCTTGGGCAGATGGAGCTGCGCTGGCCGAAGGGGGCATGGGCGTTCGACATCACGACGCCCGTTGATGGCGAAATGATGATCCACACTCCTGACGAGGGGCCGAGGGTGCTGCTCAGCTAGGGTGTGGCGTGCCAAAGGCGTATTGCGATAGCGAGTCTTCAGGCGACTTTTCCGAAGGTCGCAGTTGCGATCTCTGGGTTCGATATGCATCTTTAGCGTCGGGCGCAGAAACCAATTGCCTTAGCAGGGAGCACAGTCTTGGACGGACCATCCACCAGTGCGTTCATCGAAGCAGTCCCGCTGCCTGCATTGATTATTGAGCAAGGCTTGCGGATCAAGGCGGCCAACCGCCTCGCGAGCGAGGTCTTGGACGGTGCTTTGGCGGGGCGGCTTTTGGCGACGGTGATCCGGGCGCCGGATGTTCTTGACGCGGCCGAGGCCGCCTTGAGCAATGAGGCGCCGCAAGAGAGCGAATTTGATCTCTCAGACGGCCGACGTCTGCGGGCCTTTTCTGCGACTGCCCGTTCTTTGGGGGCGGGTTTTGGCATATTGCTGGTGCTTCGCGACAAGACCGAAGCGCTCGAAATCGGGCGGATGCGTACCGATTTCGTTGCCAATGTCAGCCATGAGCTGCGCACGCCCCTGACGGCAATGTCCGGCATCGTCGAGACACTGAAAGGCGCGGCGGGCGACGATCCGGCAGCACAGGCACGGTTTCTCGACATCATTGGCGAGGAAGTCGCCCGGATGAACCGATTGGTCTCGGACCTCCTTTCGCTTGCGCGCGTGGAAAGCGGCAATCTGGCTGAACGGACACCAGCCGATATTCGCATTCTGGTTTCACAATCGGTCGAGCTTTTGGCGGGAAAGGCTGCGGATATGGGGGTGAGCATCAGCGTGTCTGCCCCCGAGGCACCGGTGATGGCCTTGGTGGATCAGGATCTTCTGCGCCACGTCTTCAACAATCTCATCGAAAACGCGGTGAAGTACGGACGGTCGGGCGGCAGGGTCGATATCCTGATTGAAGAGACCGATGATGCCAGACCGCTGAAGGGGCGGGCCGTGGCCATCAAGGTGCGCGATTACGGCGAAGGGATAGAACCCCGACATCTGCCGCGCCTCTCCGAACGTTTCTATCGGATCGACAGACATCGCTCGCGCGGGATGGGTGGGACGGGGCTTGGCCTTGCCATTGTGAAACACGCGATCGAGCGACATCGCGGGCGCCTTATTGTCGAAAGCACGCAAGGAAAAGGTAGCACCTTTACCGCCCTGCTCCCTGTTTCTTGAAGTAATGCGTTTCAACGGCCGATGTTACACGGCTGTTACACGATCGTCGTAAAAGCTTTGCAGAATCGTCCTACTCAGGCGGCGTGTCACGAACGACCGCCATGCTACAGGAGCTACAAATGACCATGACGAGGCTTTTCGCCGCTGCCGCGATCCTCACCGTTTCGGCGGGCGCCGCCGTTGCGCGCGACCGTATTCAGATCGCCGGATCCTCAACCGTTCTGCCTTATGCGTCGATCGTCGCCGAGGCCTTTGGTGAAAACTTCGATTATCCGACGCCGGTGGTTGAATCGGGCGGCTCTTCGGCCGGTCTCAAGCGGTTCTGCGAGGGCGTCGGCGAAAACACAATCGACATCGCCAACGCTTCGCGCCCGATCAAATCCAGCGAGATCGAAGCCTGCGCCGCCGCTGGCGTAACCGATATCATCGAGGTCCGCATCGGCTATGACGGGATCGTGTTTGCCTCCGACAAGGCTGGTGCTGCGTTTGAATTCACGCCTGCCGACTGGTTCAACGCTCTGTCCGACAAGGTTCTGGTTGACGGTGCGCTGGTCGACAACCCCAACACCTCCTGGGCGCAGGTAAACCCTGCCCTCGCAGATCAGCCGATCATGGCCTTTATTCCCGGTACCAAGCACGGCACCCGTGAAGTCTTTGAAGAGAAGGTCATTCTGGCGGGCTGTGAAGAGGCTGGCGCTCTTGACGCGATCATCTCCGAAAACGGCGGCGATAAGAAGGCAGCTGAAAAGTCCTGCATGACGCTCCGCACCGACGGCCTCTCGGTCGATATCGATGGTGACTATACTGAAACGCTCGCGCGTATCGCGGCGAACGCCAACGGGATCGGCGTGTTCGGCCTGTCATTCTATGAGAGCAACACCGACAAGCTGCGTGTCGCGACCATGTCGGGCATCGCCCCTTCGGTCGAGACTATCGCCAGCGGAGATTATCCGGTGTCGCGTCCGCTCTACTTCTACATCAAGGCCGCTCATCTGGCCGAGATTCCGGGCCTGAAGGATTTTGCCGAGTTCTTCTTGATGGATGAGGTTGCCGGCCCCGATGGCCCGTTGGCCGAATATGGTTTGGTGTCGGACCCCGACCTGGCCGAAACCCAGGCTGCGGTTGCCGAAGACCGGCTGATGAACTGACCGAAAACTGAGAAAATTTCAAAGGGGCGCGCCTGCGCCCCTTGTTCTGCAAAGACAGGCAAACACATGACCGGCCTCCTTCAAACCGACAGCCGCCAGAGCCAAAGACGGAGCCGCCAGAGGCGGCTTGAGGCAATCATAATGGGGCTGCTAATCGCGGCTGCTTCCATAGCCATTCTTGTCACGGTCGGCATAGTGCTTTCGATGGTGTTTGAGACGGTTCATTTCTTCCGGATCTACGACTGGACCAAATTCTTCTTCGGTAGCACTTGGTCCCCGAATTTCAGGGGGGATTCGGAGCTTGCCATTCTCCCTCTCCTTTGGGGCACGCTCTATATCTCGGCAGTGGCACTTTTGGTTGCTGTTCCTGTCGGGCTTTTTGCGGCGGTCTATCTTGCTGAATTTGCCGGGCCCAAGGTGCGGGCAACTGCCAAACCCCTGCTAGAACTCCTCGCTGGTATCCCGACCATCGTCTATGGTCTCTTCGCCCTGATCACCGTGGGCCCGGGCCTCGTTCGTCTATTTGGCGAAGGTGGAGTTTTCGGCGTGAGCTGGATGGCTGGGGCAAGTTCTGTCCTGACCGCAGGGCTTGTGATGGGGATCATGCTGATCCCCTTCGTCTCGTCGCTGTCTGACGACATCATCAATGCCGTGCCGCAGTCTCTACGGGATGGCTCGCTCGGCCTTGGCGCCACCCGCTCCGAGACGATCCGACAGGTTGTTTTGCCTGCCGCATTGCCGGGGATCGTTGGCGCGATCCTTCTGGCCGCCTCGCGGGCGATCGGGGAAACCATGATCGTCGTGATGGGTGCTGGCGCGGTCGCCAAGATTTCCGGCAACCCCTTTGAGGCGATGACAACCATCACCACCCGTATCGTCAGCCAGCTTACCGGCGATAGCGATTTCACCAGCCCAGAAACGCTGGTCGCCTTCGCGCTGGGCATCAGCCTTTTTGTTCTGACGCTCGGGCTCAATATCGTCGCGCTGGCCGTCGTCCGCAAATATCGGGAGCAGTACGAATGACGCCTCGGTCAAAGTCTCTTTTCGTGGCAGATCCGCAAACCCAGAGCCGCAAGCGGGCCGATGCCCGCTTCAGGCTCTATGGCCTAGCCGCGATCCTTGCGGGCCTTGTTCTATTGGCCGTGCTGTTGGGAACGGTGATCAGCAATGGGCTTGGGGCATTTCAGCAAAGCTATCTGACGCTCGAAGTTGAGCTTCTTGAAAGCAAGCTCGACAAGAACGGCAACCGCGACATCGAAGAG
This sequence comes from Marivivens sp., assembly GCA_024642185.1. GTDB lineage: Bacteria > Pseudomonadota > Alphaproteobacteria > Rhodobacterales > Rhodobacteraceae > RFZI01. The sequence goes on from JAHEBR010000006.1 coordinate 17,331, forward strand.
ATCAAGAAGGTCACCACCTTCGGCTATGATCCGCTGCTGACCGCTGCCGCCGAGCGGTTAATCGAAACCCACGATATCCAGACCGACCTTCGGGCCAAGGATATCGCCAAGCTCCTCTCGAAATCTGCGGTGTCGGACCTGAGGGACTTTGTGATCGCAGACCCATCGCGGATCGGTCGTTCGGCCTCTTTCGATTTCCTCGTGAACGCGCGGGTGGACGGATACCTCAAAGGGCGCGTGACCCGCGAAAGCATTGCCGATGACAAGATGATCTCGGCCGAGCAGCTTGACGCTGTGGATCAGCTGGTCGCCGCAGGTGCGCTGGTCAAACGGTTCAATCTGGATTTCATCCTTGGGTCCGATGCCTCGGACCAGCGGCCCGAAGCGGCAGGGGTCGGCACCGCGATGCTTGGCTCTTTGGCGATGATGCTGGTTGTTCTTGTGTTGGCCTTGCCGGTTGGGGTGGCGGCCTCGATCTACCTTGAGGAATTTGCCCCCAAGAACCGGCTGACGGATCTGATCGAGGTCAATATCTCGAACCTCGCCGCCGTTCCGTCGATCGTTTTCGGCATTCTTGGCCTCGCCGTCTTTATCAACATCCTGCATCTGCCGATGTCGGCCCCCTTGGTCGGAGGTCTCGTCCTGTCGCTGATGACCTTGCCGACGATCATCATCTCGTCGCGCGCCGCGATGAAATCTGTGCCGCCCTCGATCCGCGATGCGGCCCTCGGCGTTGGCGCCTCCCGGATGCAGGCCGTGTTTCACCATGTCCTGCCGCTTGCCGCGCCGGGTATCCTGACGGGGACGATTATCGGTCTGGCTCAGGCTTTGGGGGAAACTGCTCCGCTTCTTCTGATCGGCATGGTCGGCTTTATCGCCTCGACCGCACCGGAAACGATGGGCGATGCGCTACTGGCGCCGAATACCGCCCTTCCGGCGCAGATCTTCGAATGGGCAAAACGTGCTGACCCCGCGTTTTACGAGCGCGCTTGGGGCGGGATAATTGTCCTTCTTGTGTTTCTGGTCGCGATGAACGCCGTCGCGATCCTCCTGCGCCGCCGGTTTGAACGGCGGTGGTAGGTCATGGCAATTCTGAAAGGCCAAGTTGAATGAGTGCTTCGAAAATCAGCGCCCGCGCCTGCAACGTCTTCTACGGCGATACCCATGCGATCAAGGACGTGAATGTCGATATCGGCAGCAAATCTGTCACCGCCTTCATCGGCCCCTCCGGCTGCGGAAAATCGACGTTTTTGCGCAGCATCAACCGAATGAACGACACGATCGATACTTGCCGGGTTGAGGGAACGATTACCCTCGATGGCGAGAACATCTACGATCCGCGTGTCGATCCGGTAACCCTGCGTGCCCGAGTTGGGATGGTGTTTCAAAAGCCCAATCCTTTTCCCAAGTCGATCTTTGACAATGTCGCCTATGGGCCAAAGATTCACGGAATGGCCACATCGAAATCCGATCTCCGCGATATCGTCGAAAATGCGCTCCGTCGTGCGGCGATCTGGGACGAGGTGAAGGACAGGCTTGATGCGCCGGGCACCGGCCTTTCCGGTGGCCAACAGCAACGCCTTTGCATCGCGCGCGCCATCGCGACCCAGCCCGAGGTCTTGCTGATGGACGAGCCTTGCTCGGCGCTTGATCCGATCGCAACTTTTCAAATCGAAGAATTGATCGACGATCTTGCCAAGAACATTTCTGTGGTCATCGTAACCCACTCGATGCAACAGGCCGCTCGCGTGAGCCAAAAGACCGCCTTCTTCCATCTTGGAGAGTTGGTCGAGTTTGGAGACACGGACGATATCTTTACCAACCCCTCCGATCCGCGCACCGAATCCTATATCACAGGCCGCATCGGCTAGGCCAAGGAGACACAAAATGTCGGAACATCACATCGCCTCGGCCTTTGATCGCGATCTTGAGGGCATTCAGGCCAACCTGATGCGCATGGGCGGCCTCGTCGAAAGCGCGATACAGCGGGCGACCAAGGCTTTGATCGACCGCGATCCCGACCTCGCGGCCAAGGTCAGGGCCGACGACAAGAAGATCGACGCGCTCGACGAGACCATCCACGCGGAATGCGCGCGCCTTATCGCTCTGCGCCAACCGATCGCCAGTGATCTCAGAACCATCCTTGGCGTTATGCGTATCGTCGCCAACCTCGAACGGATTGGTGACTACGCCAAGAATCTGGCCAAGCGGACTGTCGTTCTTCTGGATTTGCCCGAGGTTCCCGGGGCGTCGGGGTCGATTTCCCGAATGGCACGCGAGGTGCAGGCCATGCTCGCGGACGCGCTCGAGGCGACACTCAAGCAAGATGCCGCCTTGGCAGAGAGTGTCCGGCACAGAGATGTCGAGGTGGATGAGATGTACGTTGCCTTCTTTCGCGAGCTGGTGAGCTTCATGCTCGAAGATCCCCGCAAGATTACGGCCTGTATGCACTATCATTTCATTGGCAAGAATATCGAGCGCATGGGCGATCATGCCGTCGCCACCGCAAACCAGACGATCTATCAGATCACCGGCCAAATGCCCGCCGAAAAGCGCGAGAAAGGCACCGAGAATCTCTATCGGCCCGGGAGCGAACCCTCGAAATGAGCGCGCTCGCGGCCCGCATCCTTTTGGTTGAGGACGAGCCGTCCCAGCGGGCGGTGCTCTCATACAATCTGATGCGTGAAGGCTATCAGGTGATCGAAGCCAGCGATGGAGAAGAGGCGATCCTGCTCACCGAAGAAGAAGATTTCGATCTTGTTCTTCTGGATTGGATGCTGCCCGCGCTTTCGGGCATCGAGATTTGTCGTCGGCTCAAACGACAAAAGCGCACCAAGGATATTCCCGTGATCATGCTGTCGGCGCGTGCCGAAGATGTGGACAAGGTGCGGGGGCTTGATACCGGCGCCGATGACTACCTCGCCAAACCCTATTCCTTGCCCGAATTGCTGGCACGGATCAGATCGCACCTCCGCCGCTTTCGCGCCGCCGCTGCAGGCGAGGCGGTTACTGTTGACGACATATCGCTCGATCCCTTGTCGCACCGCGTCCAGCGTGCAGGCACCGACATCGCACTTGGTCCGACCGAGTTCAGGCTTCTGGCAACTCTGATGGAGCGCCCCGGTCGGGTCTGGACCCGCGATCAGCTGTTGGATCGGGTCTGGCAAACAAGCCCCGATACAGAGACCAGAACCGTTGATGTGCATATCGGCCGTTTGAGAAAAGCCCTGAGCCTGCCAGACCTCGCCGATCCGATCCGGACGGTCCGCGGCACTGGCTATTCCATCGGCTAAATTTTCAGGATGATCCCAGCTCGGGCTGCGCGATGCTGTGGCGGAGAAATACGCTGCCCTATTTGCCCAGCGCTGACCTGAGCTCGTGATAGGATGCCTTGGGCGTGCGGGCGAAGGTATCGAAATCGACATGGATCAGCCCAAAGCGCCGTTCATAACCAAAGGCCCATTCGAAATTGTCGAGCAGCGACCAATAGAAGAAGCCCTTGAGGTTTGCGCCGCAGTCCAGCGCGGCGAGAGCCGCTGACAGGTGGCGGTCGATATAGTCGATCCGCTCAGGGTCAAAGCAGGCGCCGTTCTCGATGCGATCGTTCCAGGCCATCCCGTTTTCCGTAACGTAAAGGGGCAGGTCACCTACAAACTCGCGCGAGAGCCTCTGCAGCAAACCCGAAAGCCCTTCTGGATAGATTTCCCATCCCATCTGGGTCTTGGCGCGTCGGCCTTCGGCGTCCGAAATCTGCGGCCAAGGGCCCTCGCCCTGCTGTATTAGTCCACGGGTGTAGTAATTGACGCCCAGCCAGTCGATCGGCGCAGAGATGCGCCCGAGGTCGTCTTGCCAACCTTCCGGCAAATGCGGTGCCATCCCTTCAAGGGCCTCTTCGGGATAGGAACCTTTGGCGATCGCCTCGATGAACCAGCGGTTGGCGATGGCGTCTTGCCGGGCGGTGGCGGCGAGGTCGGCGGGCGTATCGCTTGCGGGCTCGGCGGGGGTGAAATTGAGGACAATCCCGAGATTGCCAAGCCCCAGCCCGCGCAACCGTTCCATAGCCTCGGCATGAGCCAGAAGGATATGGTGCATCGCGCGCGCGGCGGCGCGGATGTCGCGCAGGCCGGGGGCATGGTGGCCAAGGAAATGCGAGAGCCAGGCCACGCACCAAGGCTCGTTGATGGTGGCGGTGCTTGCGACGCGGTCGCCGATCCGGCCCGAGATGACCTCGGCATAATCGCCAAACCACTTGGGGCTGTCGGCGTTGGTCCAGCCGCCAAGATCGGCGAGGGCTGAGGGCAGATCCCAGTGATAGAGCGTGTGATAGGGCTTCAGGCCGCGCTCGAGCATCCCGTCGACCAGCCGGTCGTAGAAATCGAGCGCCTCTTGGTTCGGCGCGCCGCGCCCTTCGGGCATGACCCGCGCCCAACTTGTCGAGAAACGATAGGCGTCGAAGCCGCCATCGCGGACAAGATCGAGGTCTTCGGGCCAGCGGTGATAGTGATCGCAGGCGCGCGCGCCGTCTTCGGCCCGAAGGACATTGCCGGGTGTCGCGGCGAAAGTGTCCCAATGGCAGGAGCCTGCGCCGCCGAAGGACGCGCCTTCAATCTGGTAGGCGGCCGTGGCCGCGCCGAAGACAAAGCCTTCGGGGAAACTCGAACGGAAGATTCTCATTGCGCCTCTCGTGGGGCCGGACCGGTTGATTGCCCAACCATCAGTTCGGCCTCCAGAAGTTCGTGGATCAAGGGGCCGTCTGGGTTGTTGATGCGCTCGATCAGGATCTCGGCAAGCCGGCGGCCTGCCTCGCGCACAGAGGATCGCGTCGCGGTAAAGATCGGCACGTCGCCACCGTTCTGAAGATAAGAGAGGGCGTCGTCATGGGTGATGACCGAGACATCACGGCCCATCCGAAGCCCGCGCTCTTCGATTGCGCGGCGCACACCGAGGGCGCAGATCATCGAAGAGACCAGAAAGGCGGTCGGCGGGTTGCCCGTCTCAAGCATCTCGCGCGCCGAGCGATAGCCGAAAACTTCGGTCATTTCTTCGCTGCGCATGATCGCCGGATCGGGGGCGATCCCGTGCGCCTTGAGAGCCTCCTCATATCCGGCGCGGCGGCGGTAGGCGAAATCCATCCCTTCAAGGCCGTTGATCAGGCCGATCCGCTGGTGGCCGAGATCAAGAAGGAAATTCGTGGCGCGCAAGAAGGCGCTTTTGTTGTTCACGTCGAGCCAAGAATAATCCTTCGCAATGCCACTTGCCCGCCCGTGGACGACGAAAGGCAGGCCGATCTGATGCAGAAGGCTGATCCGGCTGTCCTGCATCTTGGGGCCGTGAACCACAACGCCATCGACCGTGTGGCGCGAGCGGATGTTGCGATAGGCTTGGGCTTCGTTCACGTCTTCGACAACGGTCAGGACCATGTCATAGCCATTGCGGGAATAGGTCTCGCCCGCGCCGGCGATGAAATCGCCGAAGATAGGATTGACCATCTCGTGCTTGGTCGACATCGGGATGACGTGGCCGATGGCCATGGCGCGCCCCGTGGCAAGGCCCTTGGCGCGGGTGTTGGGGCGATAGTTGTGCTGCTCGGCCGCCAGCGCCACGCGCCGCCGCGTTTCCTCATTGACCTCGGGATATCCGTTCAGCGCACGGCTCACCGTTGTTTGGCTCAGGCCGAGAAGGCTGGAGAGTTCTTTCAGGTTCATGTAACCAAAGCGCTTTCAAGTTTTTCGAAGACTAGCGAGGAGAGCGCCGCGCGTCAAAGGCCATATTGATCACGTCGTTGGCGGAAATCATGCAGAAAACGGAATAAGTTTAGGAAAATAGACGAGTGGATTGACAGGTAAAGGGGCCTGGGTGCAAGTTATCGGCATCCAAAGCGCTTTGAAAATGATTCTGGCAGCAATGGTAGTTTGAGCGCGGACGCGCAATTGGGAGGAAGTCATATGAAAACCAGTCTGTATGCCGGTGTGGCAGCAGTGGCCTTGAGCGCAGGTATTGCCCAGGCCGAACAACTGACCGTATTTGGTCCCTGGCTCGGCCCCGACCAGGAAAACGTCGAAGCGGTTCTGAGCCGCTTTGCCGAAGTTTCGGGCCATGATGTTCGCTATGTCGGCTCCGACAGCTTCGAGCAGCAGATCGTGATCGACGCCGAGGCCGGATCGGCCCCCAACGTCGCCGCTTTCCCACAGCCCGGCCTTGCCGCCGATTTCGCCCGCCGCGGCTTCCTTGCGCCGCTCGCGGCCGGAACCGATGACTGGGTGCGCGAGAATTATGCCGCGGGCCAGTCCTGGGTCGATCTCGGCACCTATGCCGGACCCGACGGCGCAAGCAGCCTTTACGGCTTTTTCTACAAGGTCGATGTGAAGTCGCTCGTCTGGTATGTGCCCGAGAATTTCGAGGATGCGGGCTATGAGATCCCGGCCACGATGGAAGAGCTCAAGGCGCTCACCGATCAGATCGTCGCCGATGGCGGCACGCCGTGGTGTATTGGCCTGGGTTCGGGCGGCGCGACCGGCTGGCCGGCGACCGACTGGGTTGAAGACATGATGCTCCGCACGCAGTCTCCGGCGGTCTATGATCAGTGGGTGACCAACGAGCTGCCGTTCAACAGCCCCGAGGTTGTGGCCGCAATCGACGAATTCGGTGCCTTCGCCCGCAACGACGCCTATGTGGCGGGTGGTGCAGGTGCGGTCGCCACGACCGACTTCCGCGACAGCCCGAAGGGTCTCTTCTCGTCGCCGCCGCAGTGCTACATGCACCGTCAGGCGTCGTTCATCCCGGCCTTCTTCCCCGAGGGCACCTCGGTGGGTGAAGATGCAGACTTCTTCTACTTCCCGGCCTATGCCGGCAAGGATCTGGGCTCGCCGGTTCTGGGCGCTGGCACCGTCTGGGCCATCACCAACGAGAACCAGGCCGCGCATGACCTGATCGCCTATCTCGAGACCCCCGAGGCCCACGAGATCTGGATGGCCCGCAAAGGCTTCCTGACCCCGCACAAGGGCGTGAATTCGGATGTCTTCTCGGATCCGACCCTGCGCAAGATGAACGACATCCTGCTCAGCGCCACGACCTTCCGGTTCGACGGCTCTGACCTGATGCCGGGCGCTGTTGGCGCGGGTTCGTTCTGGACCGGCATGGTCGATTATGCCGGCGGCAAGGACGCTCAGGCCGTGGCTGACGAGATCCAGGCCTCCTGGGACGCGATCAAGTAATCGCTAGAAATCGGGGCAATCCGGCCTAAGGTCGGGTTGCCCTTTTCTTTGGCTCAATCGGGGGGTGGCCATGTCTCCAGCACTGCAGGGATTGATCACCATCGTTATCGGAGTGGGTGGCTGCCTGAGCTATTTCTACTTCTCCAACCTCTTCCTCGACAAAATCCTGTTTCCCGCGCGCGGCCCCGATGCGGGGCGCAATATCAACCGCGCCAACATGATCCGGCCCTGGCTTTTTCTGGCTCCGGCCCTGATCGCCCTCGGCCTCTATCTCGCCTATCCGGTGATCGAGACGCTGCGGCTGTCTCTCACCGAGCGCATCCCCGGCGGCGGCTATCGCTGGGTCGGCCTCGACAATTACCGCCAGATGTTCCGCGAGGCGAAGTTCTGGGAAGCCATGCGCAACAATATGCTCTGGCTCATCGTCGTGCCCGCCGCCTCGACCGCCTTTGGCCTTCTCGTAGCCCAGCTGACCGACCGGATCCGCTGGGGCTCTTTCGCCAAATCCCTGATTTTCATGCCTATGGCGATTTCCTTCGTCGGTGCGGCCGTGATCTTCAAATTGGTCTACGACACCCGCCCCATCGAGCAGGACCAGATCGGCATTCTCAACGCCCTTTGGCTGCAGTTTGACGGCGGGGCAGGGTCGTGGGCTTTGCTCAAGGCCATCCCTTCGCTGATCCTAGCGGGCTTTGCCGCCCTTTCGGGGTATGTCGGCTGGCTCATCCTGCGGCCCGTTATCGTCGGGCGGCTTCACGGCTTCGGGACACCGGCGCGGATCGTGGCAACCGCGGCGAGCGCGGCTCTTGTCGTGCTCTCGCTTCGCGGAATCTTTGAACTCATCGGGGCCGATTTCAACTATGGTGCGCCGCAGACATGGCTGACCGTCCCGTTCTGGAACAGCCTCTTCCTGATGGTCGTGCTGATCTGGATCCAGACCGGCTTTGCCATGGTGATCCTCTCGGCCGCCCTGCGCGGCATCCCCGAAGAGACCATCGAGGCGGCCATCGTCGATGGGGCCAACCCGTTCCAGATCTTCTTCCAGATCAAGGTGCCGCAGATCATGGGGACGATCGTCGTGGTCTGGACCACGATCACCCTTGTCGTGCTCAAGGTCTTTGACATCGTTTTCGCCATGACCAACGGCCAGTGGGAGACGCAGGTTCTGGCCAACTATATGTTCGACAAGCTCTTCCGCGCCAATAACTGGGGCGTGGGCTCGGCGAGCGCGATGATCATCATGCTTCTGGTGACGCCGATCCTTGTCTGGAACGTCTACACCGCCCGCAAGGAGATGCGCTGATGTCCAATATCGCCGGCACGCGCTCGACCTTGAACTGGGTGGTTCACCTCTCGGTCCTCGGCCTTGTTCTTCTGTGGCTTTTCCCGACCGTGGGCCTTTTCGTCTCGTCCTTCCGCACCGCCGACCAGATTTCGACAAGCGGCTGGTGGAAGGCGCTTTTCCCGTCCGAGCAGAACCTGACCCTGCGCGCCGCCAATCCCGCCGAGGTCGAGCAACTCGAAGAGGGCGGGCGCTGGTTCATTTCGGGCAATCTCTTTGACGAGGGCGTGGACGCGTCCGTTTCCGTCTGGGGGGTAAGTTCGCGGGATATCGCAGCCTTTGTTCCGGGCGATACCGCCGATCTGGGCGAGGGCGAGGAGATGACCGTCGGGGCCAATGGCGACTATGTCTGGTCGGGCGCGGCCAAGCTTGAAGGGCGCGGCCAGAGGGTCTTTGCGACCGCGACCACGCCGCCTGAATTTACCTTTGGCAATTATCGCACCGTGCTTTTCAGCAAGTCGACCACCGACTCGATGGCCAAGGCCTTCTTCAACACGCTCACCGTGACGATCCCGGCGACGATCATCCCCATCGTCATCGCCGCCTTCGCGGCCTATGCACTCGCATGGATGAATTTCCCCGGCCGTGCGATCCTGATCGCCATTATCGTCGGCCTTCTGGTGGTGCCGCTGCAACTCGCGTTGATCCCGCTTTTGCGCCTGCATTTGGGGATCGGCATCGGCAAGGGTTATCTGGGCGTCTGGCTTGCGCACACGGGCTTTGGCCTGCCGCTCGCGATCTATCTCTTGCGCAACTATATGGTCGGCCTGCCGCGCGATATCATCGAGAACGCCAAGGTCGATGGCGCGACCGATTTCCAGATCTTCACCAAGATCATCCTGCCGCTTTCCTTCCCCGCGCTCGCCTCTTTCGCGATCTTCCAGTTCCTCTGGACGTGGAACGATCTTCTTGTCGCCAAGGTCTTCCTGATTGATGCCACCGGCGAGACCACGGTGATGACCAACCAGATCGTCGAGCTTCTGGGCACCCGCGGCGGCAACTGGGAAATCCTTGCCACCGCCGCCTTCGTCTCGATCGCGGTGCCGCTCGCCGTCTTCTTCGCCATGCAGAAATATCTCGTTCGCGGCCTTCTGGCCGGGTCCGTCAAGTAAAGGCTCTTTCATGACTATTGCCGCCAAGGCCAAAGCCCCGCTCACCGATGCCGCCAAAGACTGGTGGCGTGGGGCCGTGATCTATCAGATCTATCCGCGTTCCTTTCAGGACAGCAACAACGATGGCATCGGCGATCTTGCCGGCATCGTCCAGCGCCTGCCCTATATCGCCTCGCTGGGCGTTGACGCGATCTGGATCAGCCCGTTCTTCACCTCGCCCATGAAGGACTATGGCTATGACGTGAGCGATTATTGCGATGTCGATCCGATGTTTGGCCAGCTTTCGGATTTCGATGCTGTGATCGAAACCGCGCACCGGCTTGGCATCCGCGTGATGATCGACCTTGTTCTGAGCCATACGAGCGACCAGCACCCGTGGTTCCGCGAAAGCCGCGCCAGCCGCGAAAACGCGCGGGCCGATTGGTATGTCTGGGCCGATCCCAAGCCCGATGGCACGGCGCCCAACAACTGGCTGTCGATTTTCGGCGGCCCGGCCTGGCATTGGGATGCGCGGCGCGAGCAGTATTACCTGCACAATTTCCTTGTCTCCCAGCCCGACCTCAACCTGCACAGCGCGGCGGTGCAGGATGCCCTTCTCGATGTGGCGCGGTTCTGGCTCAACCGGGGCGTGGATGGCTTCCGGCTTGATACGATCAACTTCTATTTCCACGATCCGCTGCTGCGCGACAATCCGGCCCTGCCGCCCGAGCGCCGCAATGCCTCGATCGCGCCTTCGGTCAATCCCTACAACCATCAGGAACATCTCTACGACAAGAACCAGCCCGAAAACCTCGCCTTCCTGCGCCGCCTGCGGGCGGTGATGGAGCCCTTCGGCGCGGCGGCCGTGGGCGAGGTGGGCGATGCGCAGCGCGGTCTCGAGATCATGGGCCAGTATACGCGCGGCGACGATCTGATGCAGATGTGCTATGCCTTCGAGTTTCTTTCGGCCACCCAGCCAACCGCCGCGCGGATCGTCGAGGTTCTGAACGAGGTTGATCGCGTGGCGGCAGATGGCTGGGCCTGCTGGGCATTTTCCAACCACGATGTTGTCCGCCACGCGAGCCGCTGGCACCTCAGCCACGCCGCGCAACGGATGTTTGCCACGCTCATCATGTGCCTGCGCGGCTCGGTTTGCCTCTATCAGGGCGAAGAGCTCGGCCTGCCCGAGGCGGATCTGGCCTTCGAGGATCTGCGCGATCCCTATGGCATCGAGTTCTGGCCCGAGTTCAAAGGGCGCGACGGTTGCCGCACGCCGATGGTTTGGGAGCAATCGAACCAGAACGGGGGCTTCACCAAGGGGACCCCGTGGCTTCCTGTCGCGCGCGAGCATCTGCACCTCGCGGCACAGGCGCAGGAGGACGAACCCGGCGCGCTCATCCATCACTACCGCAAGGCCGTGGCCTTCCGCCACGCGCATCCGGCGCTGATGGAGGGAAGCCATGCGGGGCTTTCGGCCAAGGGCGAGGTGGTGAGCTTTACGCGCACGAGCGGCGGCCAGACCATCTTCTGCGCCTTCAACGTCAGCGACAAACCCGCCGACCTCGATATGCCGGCGGGGAACTGGCAGCCCATCGGCGAAGAGCTTGGCGGGGCGCATGCCTCGGCCGACGGAAAATTGCATCTTGGACCGTGGCAGCCCTGGCTGGCACTGAAACGCGGCTGAGAAGAGGGAGAGCAAGATGGCTGGATTGAAACTGACCGGAGTGGGCAAGACCTATGGCGGGGCGGTCAATGTTCTGAACGACATCAACCTCGATATCGAGCAGGGCGAGCTGATCGTTTTCGTCGGCCCCTCGGGCTGCGGGAAATCGACCCTTTTGCGGATGATCGCGGGGCTTGAGAGCATCACCGATGGCAGCCTCGAGATCGACGGCCTCTTGGTCAACGACGTGCCGCCCGCGCAGCGCGGGATCGCCATGGTGTTTCAGTCCTACGCGC
>JAHEBR010000101.1:0-3296 GCA_024642185.1 Marivivens sp.
TGTCGACGCCGTCAAGCTTGGCCGCGAGCGCGCCCATCTCGTGATAGTGCGTCGCGAAAAGGGCGCGGCAGCGGTTCACGTCGTGCAGGTGTTCGAGCGTAGCCCAGGCGATCGACAGGCCGTCATAGGTCGCCGTGCCGCGGCCGATTTCGTCGAGGATCACCAAGGCTCGGTCGTCGGCCTGATTGAGAATGGCGGCGGTTTCCACCATCTCGACCATAAAGGTCGACCGCCCGCGCGCCAGATCGTCCGAGGCGCCTACGCGGCTGAAAATCTGACTGACGATACCGATATGCGCCGAGGCGGCGGGAACATAGCCGCCCGCTTGGGCGAGAATGGCGATGAGCGCGTTCTGGCGCAGGAAGGTCGATTTACCGGCCATGTTGGGGCCGGTCAGAAGCCAGATCGCCGCAGAGCTCAGATCGCAATCATTGGCCACAAAAGGCTCGCCCGCCTTGCGAAGCGCGGCCTCAACCACCGGATGCCGCCCGCCGGTGATCTCGAAGGCCCGCGAGGCATCAAGCTCGGGCCGGCACCAATCCTCATCCCGCGCCAGCGCCGCCATGGAAAGCGCCACGTCAATTTCGGCCAAGGCCCGCGCCATCGCGGAAATGCGGTCGGCGGCGGCAATGATCGCCTCGGCCAGCGAGGCATAGATGCGTTTCTCGATCTCGAGCGCATGGGCGCCCGCATTCAGGATCCGCGTCTCGATCTCGGAAAGCTTCACGGTGGTGAAGCGGATCTGGTTGGCGGTGGTTTGACGGTGGATGAAGGTCTCGTTCAGGGGCGGGGCCATCATCTTTTCGGCGTGGGTCGCCGTGGTTTCGATGAAATAGCCCAGAACGTTGTTGTGCTTGATCTTGAGCGACGAGACGCCCGCCAGTTCGGCATAATCCGCCTGCATCCCGGCAACCACGCCGCGCCCGTGATCGCGCAACTTGCGCGCTTCGTCGAGGTCGGCGTCATAGCCCGGCGCGACGTAGCCGCCATCGCGCGAGAGGAGCGGCGGCTCGGCCACGAGCGCGGCATCGAGAAGATCGACGATCTCGGCAAGGCCGGCGAGATTCTCGGCAGCCGAGGCAATCCCAGAGGGCGCATCGCCGGAAAGCCGTTCTCGCACCCTTGCCGCAATCGCCGCCGTATCGCGGATGGCCACCATATCACGCGGACCGCCACGATCGAGCGCAAGGCGCGAAAGGGCGCGGTCTACATCGTGGCTTGAACGCAAGAGTCCGCCAAGATCGGCGGCGAGGCGGGTGTTTTCAAGGAGCCACGAGACCGAAGCCTGCCGCTCGAGGATGGTCTCAAGGTGGCACGAGGGGCTTGAAAGCCGCCGCTCCAAGAGGCGGGCGCCGCCCGAGGTCGAGGTGCGGTCGATAGCGGAAAGGAGCGATCCGGCGCGGCCGCCGCTCATCGAGGCGGTGAGTTCGAGCGACCGGCGCGTTGTCGCGTCGATCTGCATATTCGCGGCTTCGGCCTCGAGGACCGGAGGGCGCAGGAGCGGCAGGTTCCCCTTTTGCGTGATCTCGAGATACTCGGCGATGGCCGACATGGCGGCGATCTGGGCGAGATCAAAGCTGCCGAAAGCATCTAAGGCTTCGACACTAAAAAGGCCGCAAAGCCGCTTTTGCCCGTTCGTGCTGTCAAAGGCGGCCTTGCCCAGAAGCGTGGGCGAAGCGCCCGACTCGCGTACGATGGCCTGCCAGCCCGCATCGTCACCATCCGCAAGGATCACCTCGCGCGGGGCGAGGCGGGAAAGCTCGGGTGAAAGGCGGGCGGGCGCGCAGGACATGACGTGAAACGCACCGGTCGAGATATCGACCCAAGCTAGCGCCGAGGCCTCGCGCACCTGCGCAAAGGCGGCGAGGAAGTTGTGGCGGCGGGCGTCGAGCAGGCTGTCTTCGGTCAGGGTGCCGGGCGTGACAAGGCGGACCACGTCGCGCTTCACGACGGATTTCGATCCACGCTTTTTCGCCTCGGCGGGATCTTCGAGCTGTTCGCAAACCGCCACGCGAAACCCTTTGCGGATCAGCGTCAGAAGATAGCCCTCGGCTGCGTGCACCGGCACGCCGCACATCGGGATATCTTCGCCCAGATGCTGGCCACGCTTCGTCAGCGCAATATCAAGCGCCGCCGATGCCGCCACCGCATCGTCGAAGAACATCTCGTAGAAGTCGCCCATCCGATAGAACAAAAGCGCACCGGGATGGTTTGCCTTGATCTCGAGATACTGCGCCATCATCGGCGTGACGGTGCCTGTCGTGGCGTTCATTTTCCCCCCTGTGGTCTTTGCCAAAGACCCTATCCAGAGGATGTTTTGGGCGAAAGCCGAAAACGAAGGCATTGCGGCCCCCGTGCCCCTGCCGTTATTCCGGTGGGGTGGTATTGGAGAATGACAAATGGCAAAGGCCCGTATTTCCCGTGAAGACGCCCTGAGGTTCCATCTGGAGCCGACCCCCGGCAAATGGGAGGTTTCGGCGACGGTGCCTATGGCGACCCAGCGCGACCTGAGCCTTGCCTATTCGCCGGGCGTGGCGGTTCCTTGCGAGGAGATCCACGCAGCACCAGAGACGGCCTATGACTATACCAACAAGGGCAACCTTGTGGCCGTGATTTCCAACGGCACGGCGGTCTTGGGCCTTGGCAATCTTGGGGCGCTGGCGTCAAAGCCGGTGATGGAGGGCAAGTCTGTCCTCTTCAAGCGGTTTGCCGATGTGAATTCGATCGATATCGAGCTGGATACCGAAGACCCGGATGCCTTCTGCAATGCCGTCCGCCTCATGGGGCCGACCTTTGGCGGCATCAACCTAGAAGACATCAAAGCGCCCGAATGTTTCATCATCGAGCAGCGGCTCAAGGAAGAGATGGACATTCCCGTCTTCCACGATGACCAGCACGGCACCGCGGTGATCTGTGCCGCGGGATTGATCAACGCGCTGCACATCTCCGGCAAGAAGATCGAAGAGTGCCGGATCGTTTTGAATGGTGCGGGGGCGGCGGGGATTGCCTGCCTCGAGCTTCTCAAGACCATGGGCGCGCGGCACGAAAACTGCGTCATGTGCGACACTAAGGGCGTGATCTATCAGGGCCGCACCGAGGGCATGAACCAGTGGAAATCGGCCCACGCGATCAAGACTGACCTGCGAACGCTGGAAGAGGCGATGGAAGGGGCGGATGTGTTCCTTGGCGTTTCGGCCAAGGGCGCGGTGACGCAGGCGATGGTCGAAAAGATGGCGCCGAACCCGGTAATCTTTGCCATGGCCAATCCCGACCCCGAGATCACGCCGGAAGAGGCC
>JAHEBR010000101.1:3306-7358 GCA_024642185.1 Marivivens sp.
GTCAACGGCGAGGTCATCGGGATCAACACCGCGATCCACAATCGCGGCCCGGGCATCGGCTTCGCGATTCCGGTGAGTCGCGTGCGCGAGGATGCCATCGTCGCCACGGGCCGCAGCGACTATCCAAATCAGGTGAACAACGTTCTCGGCTTTCCCTATCTCTTCCGTGGCGCGCTTGATATCCACGCCCGCGCCATCAACGACGAGATGAAGATCGCTTGCGCCGAGGCGCTTGCGGCGCTTGCGCGCGAGGATGTGCCCGACGAGGTCGCCGTGGCCTATGGCCGCAAGCTGGCTTTCGGTCGGGACTACATCATCCCCACGCCCTTTGATCCGCGCCTGATCCACCGCATCCCGCCCGCCGTCGCGCAGGCCGGTATGAAGACAGGCGTCGCCCGCCGTCCGATCATCGACATGGACGCCTATACGCAAATCCTGAAGGGCCGGATGGATCCAACCGCTGGCATCCTGCGGGGCATCCATGCCCGCGCCCGTGCCGCGCAGGCGGATATCATCTTTGCCGAGGGCGATGATCCCCGCGTTTTGCGCGCTGCAGTGCAGTATCAACGCTCGGGCATGGGCCGTGCCTTGGTCATCGGCCGCGAAAACGATGTGCGCGACAAGCTCACCGCCGAAGGCATGGCTGACGCGGTGCCCGAGATCACGGTTTACAACGCCGCCAACACCGAGCACCTCGATGACTACAAGGCGTTCCTCTACGACCGCCTTCAGCGCAAAGGCTTTGACCGCGCCGATATTCACCGGCTGGCGGCCCGCGATCGCCATGTATTCGGCGCGCTGATGTTGGCGCATGGGCATGGTGACGGGCTTGTGACCGGCGCGACGCGCAAATCGGCGCATGTGCTCGAGCTTATCAACCACGTATTCGACGCAAGTCCGGCCTCTGGCGCTGTCGGCGTATCCGCCGTGCTCAACAAGGGGCGAATCGTGCTGATCGCCGACACGCTCGTCCACGAATGGCCCGATGAGGAAGACCTCGCCAATATCGCCACCCGAGGTGCAGAGATCGCCCGCGACCTCGGCCTCGAGCCGCGCGTTGCGTTCCTGTCGTTCTCGACCTTCGGCTATCCTATCTCTGAACGGGCCGAAAAGATGCACCGCGCACCCAGGGTGCTTGACGCGCGCGGCGTTGATTTTGAATACGAAGGCGAGATGACCGTCGACGTGGCCCTCAATCCCCGTGCGATGGAGCAATACCCCTTCAGCCGCCTGACCGGCCCGGCCAACGTTTTGGTCGTTCCGGCCCGGCACTCGGCTTCGATTTCCGTGAAGCTCATGCAGGAAATGGCCGGAGCGACGGTGATCGGCCCGATCCTTGCGGGCGTCGACAAGCCGATCCAGATCTGCTCGACCGTCTCGACCGTGAACGACATCCTCAACATGGCCGCCATCGCGGCCTGCAAGGCGAACTGACGTGACGATCTGGAACCTTGGGTCGATCAATGTGGATCTGATCTACAGGGTCCCACATATCCCGGCGCCCGGCGAAACGCTGGCTGCGACTGGCAAGCAGACGTTTCTCGGCGGCAAGGGCGCTAATATGTCGGTGGCTGCGGCCCGCGCTGGCGCAACCGTCCGGCATATCGGGGCGGTCGGGCGCGAAGGCGATTGGGCCATCTCGCGCTTGGCAGGGTATGGTGTCGATGCATCGAATATCGCCAAGTTAGACACTGATACGGGCGAAGCGGTCATCGCGGTTGCCGATGGTGGAGAGAACGTGATCATCATCAATCCCGGTGCAAACCGCGGAATCAGAGCGGAAATGGTTGGCGCTGCGCTTGCGGGCGCAAACTTGGGCGATTGGGTGGTCACCCAGAACGAAACCAACGCTCAGGTCGAGGCGCTCTCATTGGCCAAGAGCGGCGGCCTTCGTGCCGCCTATGCCGCGGCCCCGTTCGAAGCCCCCGCGGTTCTTGCCGCGCTCCCTTTCCTCGATCTCCTGATCCTGAACGAGATCGAGATGCAGCAACTGACCGCCGCGCTGGGCAAGGGCGCGGGCGATCTCGGCGTTGCTCATGTCGTCGTCACGCTCGGCGCACAGGGCGCGCACCTCTATTCGAAGGGCAAACCCACACCGCGCCACTTTCCGGCGCTGAAAGTAACCCCAGTTGATACGACCGGCGCGGGCGACACATTCACCGGCTATCTTCTCGCGGGCCTCGACCGTGGCGAAGCGATCGAAACGGCCATCGAACGCGCAAGCAAAGCCGCCGCCATCATGGTCACCCGTCTCGGCACGGCTGATGTAATCCCGACCCTTGCCGAAGTTGACGCCTTCAACGCCTAAGCCGCCGGTTTCCCTCTAGGAAAGGCGCTGGCAACTGCCTAGCCTGCCGCCAACGGAGGAGCCCATGACCGACCACGTCACCACACATCAGGCCGAAGAAGACCGGCGCAACGAAAATATCCTGATCTATGTCGATGGTCAGATCGTTCCCAAGGCAAAGGCAACCGTCAGCGTCTATGACAGCGGCTTCATGCTGGGCGACGGCGTCTGGGAGGGCATCCGCCTCTACAACGGGACATGGGCCTTTCTCGACGAGCACATCGAGCGCCTTTTCGAGGCAGCCAAAGCAATCGACCTCGACATCACGCTGACGCCGGAAGAGGTCAAAAAGGCCTTGTTAGGGACGCAAAAGGCCAATCGCATGACGACCGACGCCCATGCGCGCCTGATGGTCACCCGCGGGGTCAAGGTGCGCCCGTTCCAGCATCCCTCGCTGTCGCGTTCGGGGCCGACCACGGTCATCATCATGGAACATTCCAAGCCCAAGATCCCGCGCCCGATCCGCCTTGCCACCGTCCCGCACATGCGCGGCCTGCCGATGACGCAGGATCCCAAACTCAACAGCCACTCCAAGCTCAACTGCATCCTCGCCTGCATCGCCGCCGAAAAGGCGGGGGCCGACGAGGCGCTGATGCTCGATGTTCATGGCTTCGTGAACACCACCAACGCCTGCAACTTCTTCATCGTGAAGAAAGGCCAAGTTTGGACCTCGACCGGCGATTATTGCATGAACGGCATCACCCGCCAGAAGGTCATCGACCTCTGCCGCGCCAACGATATCCCTGTTTTCGAACGGAATTTCAGCCTCGTCGACACCTACAGCGCCGATGAGGCCTTCCTCACCGGCACCTTCGGCGCGCAAACACCGGTGGGCTCGATTGACGGCCGCCAGATCGGCACCGGCCAGATGGGCCCGATGACCGAACGCCTGCGCGGCCTCTACAAAGACCTGATCGCGCGGGAGAACGCCTGATGCGGATCGCCATGTGGTCAGGCCCGCGCAACCTCTCGACGGCGATGATGTATTCCTTCGGCGCGCGGCCCGATTTCGCCGTCTGGGACGAACCCTTCTATGCCCCCTACCTCGCCGCGACCGGGGCCGATCACCCGATGCGCGCCGAGATCCTCGCCGCCCATGAAACCGACCCGAAAAAGGTCGCTTCGGCCTGTTTAGGCTCTATTCCGGGCGACAAACCGCATTTCTACATGAAGCATATGCCGCATCATATGGTAGCGGGCTTCCCGCTCGATTGGGCCAGGGATTGCACCAACATCCACCTGATCCGCCACCCCGCCCGCGTGGTCGCAAGCTATGGTGCCAAGCGCGACGAGATCAGTCTCGACGATATCGGCTTTCACCAGCAGGCCGATATCTACGAAAGGCTCGGCGGCATCGTCATCGACAGCGCCGATATCCGCGACAACCCCGAGGCCATGCTGCAAAAGCTCTGCGCCGCGATCGGCCTCAACTGGGATCCCGCTATGCTCGCATGGCCCGCCGGCGGCCGGCCGGAAGACGGCGCCTGGGCCCCGCACTGGTATGGCGCGATCCACCGTTCGACCGGCTTCGCCGGGCCCGAAGGCCCGCTGCCCACCCTCGAAGGCCGCGACGCCGCCCTCGTGGCCGCCGCACTTCCCGCCTACGAAAAGCTCGCCGCCCTCAAACTTACCTGATTTCTTTTGGCCCGAAATACTCCGGGGGAGGCCCGAAGGGCCGGGGGCAGAGCCCCCTTTATCCCTTCAC
>JAHEBR010000355.1 GCA_024642185.1 Marivivens sp.
TTCTCAAGATAGTGGAAAGCACTCGGTCGCCACTTGTCGTCCTAACAATTACTTGCTCGACTCCCCCAAACCTACCTTCGCCAAATGGAAGCGCTCCAAAGGAACTCGTTGAAGTGATAACCAAGTCGTTGGTAGGCACGCGTCGATTTGCCGTATCATGCGTAAGAAGCCCATGCTTCAGAGCGTCAGCGACGTCTTTCAACAAATCCACTTCACCATAAGGGCGACGGCTATCCGTCGCCACTCGCAATTGTGCTCGCAGCTTTCGCAATCTCGCCTGTGGCTTGCTTTCAGCTCCGACGGCTTGGGGAATCCATGATGGCAGCGCACGAACGACGATATCCGCAAAGTGGTGCAGAAACATTGCGGCCGCTGCGCCGCGTCGGAGCGACTTGAACCGAGCATTGCCTTTTTCCGGGCCCTCTGCCAGCGCGATGACGTCTGCTTCGGCGTCTCTAAACTCTTGGATTGCCTTCAAGACGATCTCGTTGAAGTGCGTCTCAGCATCGAAGTTCATTTTGCGCCACCACCCTAAAACGGAATATCATCCGCCTTCGCGGCCGGCACGATGAAGCCCGCGACGACCTTTTTCACCCCCGCCTTGTCAAAGGCGATCTCGAGCTTGTCGCCTTCGATCCCCACCACCTCGCCATAGCCGAATTTCTGGTGGAACACCCGCTCGCCCTCGGTAAAGGCGGAAAGGGCGGTCGCGTCGATGGTCATGTGCCGCGCCTCGGTGGGCTGGGCCATCGGGCGCGCGCCGCTTTGGGTCTGCATCCGCTTCCAGCCGGGGGAGTTATAAACGTCCGCCCGCGCGGCGCGGTCGTGGATGGCGGCGGTCGGGGCGGCGGCGCCATAGCCCCCGCCATAGAGGCCCGGCGGTGTCAGCACCTCGACGTGCTCCTCGGGCAATTCGTCGATGAACCGGCTCGGCAGTTGCGATTGCCACTGGCCATAGACCCGCCGGTTGGCGGCGAAGGAGATGGTGCAAAGCTCTTCGGCGCGGGTGATGCCCACATAGGCGAGCCGCCGCTCTTCCTCGAGGCCCTTGAGGCCGCTTTCGTCCATGCTGCGCTGACTGGGGAAAAGGCCGTCTTCCCAACCGGGCAGGAAGACCGCCGGGAATTCAAGCCCCTTGGCGGCGTGGAGGGTCATGATCGTGACCTTCTCTTCCGCTTCTTCGCTGTCGTTGTCCATGATGAGGGCGATGTGTTCGAGAAACCCTTGCAGGTTGTCGAATTCCTCAAGCGCCTTCACAAGCTCCTTGAGGTTTTCCAGCCGCCCCGCCGCCTCGGGCGTCTTGTCGTTCTGCCACATGGTGGTGTAGCCCGATTCGTCGAGGATCATCTCGGCCAGTTCGACGTGGGTATCGGCCTCGGCCAGAAGCTGCGCGTGCCAGCGGTCGAGGCTCTGGACGAGGGTCGCCAGTTCGGCCAGCGCCTTGCCCTTCAACTCGCGGTGCTCCACCACGATCCGCGCCCCGTTCACGAGGCTCACCCCATTGGCGCGGGCGGTGCGCTGGATCGTCTGAACCGCCTTGTCGCCAAGTCCGCGCTTGGGGGTGTTGACGATGCGTTCGAAGGCGAGGTCGTCGTCCTGACTGACCGCAAGGCGGAAATAGGCCATCGCGTCGCGGATCTCGAGCCGCTCGTAGAAACGCGGGCCGCCGATGACGCGATAGGGAAGGCCGATGGTCAGGAACCGGTCCTCGAAGGCCCGCATCTGGTGGCTGGCGCGGACGAGGATCGCCATGTCATCAAGCGATTTCGGCGCCATCCCGCGCGTGCCGCGCTGCAAGGCCTCGACCTCTTCGCCGATCCAGCGCGCCTCTTCCTCGCCGTCCCAATGGCCGATCAGGCGGACCTTTTCGCCCTCTTGCGCCTCGGTCCAAAGCGTCTTGCCCAGCCGCCCCTTGTTGGCGGCGATCACGCCCGAGGCGGCGGCGAGGATATGCGGGGTCGAGCGGTAGTTCTGCTCGAGCCGGATCACCTTGGCGCCGGGGAAATCCTTTTCGAACTTGAGGATG
>JAHEBR010000356.1 GCA_024642185.1 Marivivens sp.
CCACCTCGTGCATGAGGTGACGTCACCCCAGGCCTTCGAAGGCCTGCGCATGACCGGCCGCAAGGTCCGTGCGCCCGAAAAGACCATCGCGGTCCCCGATCACAACGTGCCCACGACGCTTGACCGCGCCAATGCCGCGACGATGACCGAAGATAGCCGCATCCAGGTCGAGGCGCTCGACAAGAACGCCAAGGATTTCGGCATTCACTATTATCCGGTCTCGGATATCCGTCAGGGTATCGTCCATATCGTCGGGCCGGAACAGGGCTGGACCCTGCCGGGCATGACCGTGGTTTGCGGCGACAGCCACACCGCAACCCACGGCGCCTTCGGGGCGCTCGCGCACGGGATCGGCACGTCCGAGGTCGAGCATGTTCTGGCCACCCAGACGCTGATCCAGAAGAAATCGAAGAACATGAAGGTCGAGATCACCGGCAAGCTCCGCCCCGGTGTGACCGCCAAGGACATCACGCTCAGCGTCATCGGCGCAACGGGTACCGCGGGCGGCACCGGCTATGTCATCGAATATTGCGGCGAGGCGATCCGCGATCTGTCGATGGAAGGCCGCATGACGGTCTGCAACATGGCGATCGAGGGCGGCGCCCGCGCTGGCCTGATCGCGCCGGACGAAAAGACCTTTGAATATGTGCAAGGCCGCCCCCACGCGCCGAAAGGCGCGCAATGGGAAGCAGCACTTGCCTGGTGGAAGACGCTGAAAACCGACGACGGTGCGCATTTCGACAAGGTCGTGACCCTGAAGGGCGAGGATATCGCCCCCGTCGTCACCTGGGGCACCAGCCCCGAAGACGTGCTGCCGATCACCGCTGCAGTTCCCGCGGCTGGGGATTTCAAGGGCGGCAAGGTCGAGGCGGCGCAGCGCTCGCTCGACTATATGGGGCTTAAGCCGGGCCAGAAACTGACCGACATCAAGATCGACACGGTCTTCATCGGCTCCTGCACCAATGGAAGGATCGAGGATCTGCGTGCAGCCGCCGCGATCCTCAAGGGCAAGAAAGTGGCTGAAGGGATGCGGGCGATGGTCGTGCCGGGCTCGGGCCTTGTCCGGGCGCAGGCCGAGGAAGAGGGGCTCGCCCAGATCTTCATCGACGCAGGCTTCGAATGGCGGCTCGCGGGCTGCTCAATGTGCCTTGCGATGAACCCCGATCAGCTCTCGCCCGGCGAACGCTGCGCGGCCACGTCGAACCGCAATTTCGAGGGTCGTCAGGGAAGGGGCGGACGCACCCACCTGATGAGCCCCGCGATGGCGGCGGCGGCGGCAGTGACGGGGCACCTCACCGATGTGCGCGAGATGATGGCGTGACCGGCGATCTCGCGTGGTACGACGGCCCAAGCCTCACCACGCGCGAGGACTTGCAGGAGCTATCCGGCAAGTACCGGGCGGATTCCCTCATCGTCTCTTATGCGTTGTGGTTGGAAAATCGTGCTTACGACGATGGGCTGGCCGCGCTGAGTGCGCGCGAGCAGTTGGTTGTCTCTGGCGCGGTGTTTGAACGGGAGATCAACGCGGAGGGCTTTCAGGGTTTCCTGGGCTACTACCGCGTTTATCTTGATACCGCAAAGCTCTGCATGCGGGCAATCGGCAAAGTCGACATCGAAACGCTGATTTGTGATGCCGACCGAGCCCACCTGACCGATCCAGACGACAGCGAAACGCTGGCCGGCTTCGATGACGCCTACCATTCATACGCACTCGATCTTGCAGATGACCTGATCGCCCTTGCGACGGGTTAGACAATCTAAAGGACCAGAAAGCATGGACAAATTCATCACCCTGACCGGCATCGCGGCGCCGATGCCTCTCGTGAACATCGACACCGACATGATCATCCCCAAGCAGTTCCTGAAGACGATCAAGCGTTCAGGCCTTGGCGCAAATCTCTTCGATGAGATGCGCTTTACCCAGGACGGCAAGGAAATTCCGGATTTCGTGCTGAACCAGCCTGCCTATCGCGATGCGGAGATCCTCGTCGCCGGTGACAATTTCGGCTGCGGGTCAAGC
>JAHEBR010000102.1 GCA_024642185.1 Marivivens sp.
CGCGGCTATGACGTGATCCTGCTCGACGCCCATCGCGCGGGCTTTGGCGCCTCGGGCCGCAACGGCGGGCAGGTGTCGGGCACGCAGCGCCTTGATCAGGACGAGCTTGAGAAGATGGTCGGCCTCGAAGCCGCGCGCGGGCTTTGGGAGATCGGGCAGGAATCGGTCAAGGTTCTGCGCGGGCTGATCGAGGCGCACAAGATCGACGCAGCTTGGGTCTCCGGTGTGATCCACGCGGATCATCGGGCGCGGTTTGTGCCGCATAGCCAGGCCTATGCAGAAAAACTGCAAAAAGATTATGGCTACGACCTGATCCGAGCGCTCGACAAGTCGGAAATCCGCAATCTTGTGGGCTCTGATGCCTACCACGGTGGCACGCTCGATATGGGGTCGGGCCATATCCATCCGCTGCGATTTGCCTTCGGTCTGGCCGAGGCCTGCTTGGCCAAAGGCGTGCGGATCTTCGAGAAGAGCCGTGTTCTGGGCGTCGACGAAGGCGATCCGGCGACGGTGCGCACTGACGAAGCTCGCATAAAGGCCAGGTTCGTCGTGCTCGGCGCCAACGGCTATCTGGGGCATATGCAGGGCCGTGTCGCGGCGCGGGTCATGCCGATCAACAACTTCATCGTCGCGACCGAGCCTTTGGGCAAGGATCGCGCCCGCGATCTGATCCGCGAAAACCACGCCGTCGCCGACAGCAAGTTCGTCATCAACTATTTCCGCCTGTCGGAAGACAATCGGCTGCTCTTTGGCGGCACCGAAAGTTATGGCTACCGCTTCCCGCGTGACATCGCCGGCAACGTGCGCAAACCCATGGAAGAGATCTATCCGCAGCTCAAAGGCGCCCGGATCGACTATGCCTGGGGTGGAACGCTCGGCATCACCATGAACCGGATGCCGCATTTCGAAAGGCTTGCGGGCAATATCCTGACCGCCTCGGGCTATTCCGGCCATGGGGTCGCGATGGCGACAATGGGCGGTAAGATGGCAGCCGACGCGATCGCGGGGCAGGCGGAGCAGTTTGATCTGATGGCGAGCGTGCCGACGCAACGCTTCCCCGGCGGGGCACTCCTGCGCGAGCCGCTTCTGGCGGCGGCGATGTTGTGGTTCTCGCTTCGGGACCGTCTCTAGGCGCTATTTCTCAAGCGATTTGCGGATCTGCTCGAAACCCTGCTCGATATCGTCGTGAATGGCGCGGCTGACCGCTTCCGGATCGCCCGCGCGAAGGCCCGCGATCGCGTCGATATGTTTGTCGGGCAGATTCGAGGTGCCGAACCGGCCGCCCATGACCCGAAGCGATGGGCCCATGCGGAGCCAAAGTTCGTCAGCCAGCGAGATCATGATTTCTGCGCCGGAGATGGCGTAGAGTGCCGAGTGAAACTCGTGGTTGCGGAACAGATAGGACCGCACGTCGCCGCGAGCGATGGCCTTGTTCATCTCGGCGTCGATGGCTTCCAGCCGTGCAATGTCTTTGGCGGTAACATTCTCTGTCGCCCAGAAGGCAAGCTGCGGCTCTAGCGCAAGGCGGGCAAAGGCCAGCTCGTCGATCTGGTCGAGCGTCAAAACGGGAACAGAAACCCGCCGGTTGCCTTGGAAGACGAGCGCGCTTTCCGAGGTCAGACGCCGGATCGCCTCGCGCACCGGGGTCATGCCCGCATCGAGCGATGCGACCAGACCTTGGATCGTCACGGCCTGACCGGGTTCAAGCTCGCCACACAGGATCATTTCCCGCAACTTGCGGTAGACCAGCTCGTGGGCGGGAGGCTTGTTGGCCGTGTTGTTCAATCGAAAACCTCAAATACCTATGCGGGACATCTCATAATGGCAGGGGATCGAGAATTGATCAAATCCATTCCGGCGAAATCGCCGCCAAATTCCAAAGGCGGCCCCATGCATGAAACTGGCTTCGGCAGGGGTGGGTGATTCTTGACAAGGAAAGCTCCATCAAAAAATATTTAAAATACTGATATATAATCAAAAAGATGGAAGTTCTTATTGCTGGAACCTTTGGTTTTGGGCCGGTTTGGCGCCAGGATTACCGTAAAACAGCTCAGCAATTCGGGTTCTTTGCAGAGCGCAACGCGTGCGAGTTGTTGATGGTCAAATTCCGATGAGACGTGCTGCCGGAGGGGCTGGAACTGTCAGTTTTAGGTCCGAATCGGTCTGATTGGTTGCGCAATCCAATGAAATCGCCGCCAAGAGGCCGGCAGGTCGCGAAATTAAATTACACGACCGCGAAGCACAGCGATATTTTTGATTAAATCCCTGCCTTTCCCGGTAACTCACCCAAAAAGTCGAGGCTTACGTATGGTAAACATGAAATCTGCTCTTGCTAATTTCGTGCAGACAAAAAAATAATCGCTCCATTGTCGCACCAGCCTCGCGCTGGCTGTGAGAAGAAACCGACGTGATTGCCGGATTAACCGGTTCACAAAAGGGAGAGTACTCAATGAAAATCAAAACGACCCTCATGGCGTCGACCGCCGCGCTGCTCGTGCTTTCGGGCGCAGCTTTTGCTGCCAGCCCGATGGCAGGCGAGACGCTGGCCGCCGACCAGACCTTCACCTATCAGGACATCGACGAGAGCCCCTCGATCGACCCGGGCATGGTTGAAGACGTTTCGGGTTCGGCTGTTGACCGCAACCTGTTCGAAGGCCTGATGAACCAGGATGCCGACGGCAACCTGATCCCCGGCGTGGCCACTGGCTATGACATCTCCGACGACAAGATGACCTACACCTTCCACCTGCGCGACAACGCCGTGTGGTCGAACGGTGATCCGGTCACGGCTGGTGACTTCGTCTACGCTTGGCGCCGCGCCGCCGATCCGGCGACCGCTTCGCCCTATGCTTGGTTCGTAACCGACATCACCGGTATCGTTGGCGCTGGCGCCGTCGGCTCGGGCGATGCCGCTCCGGAAACCCTTGGTGTTGAAGCTGTCGACGATCACACCCTTGTTGTGCATCTCGAGCGCCCGGTTCCCTACTTCGTGCAGACCGTGACCCACGCCACCATGTTCCCGGTGCCGCAGGCAACCATCGAAGCGCATGGCGCCGAGTGGACCCGCCCCGAGAACATCGTCGGCAACGGCGCCTATGTTCTGACCGAGCACGTTCCGCAGGAGCGCATGGTCATGGAGCGCAACACCAGCTACTGGAACGACAGCGCGACCGTCATCAACAAGGTTGTTCGTCTGATCATCAACGACGAGACTCAGGGCTTCACCCGTTGGCAGGCCGGCGAGCTTGACCTCGCGATCGTTCCGACCGGTCAGTATCTTTCGCTGAAAGAGCAGTATCCGGCCGAGATCTACTCGAACCCGCGCCTCTGCACCTACTACTACAACTTCAACGTTCGCGCCGATGGCCCGGCTTGGGCGCAAGACGTTCGCGTCCGTCAGGCTCTGAACCTCGGCTTCGACCGTTCGGTCATCACCGAAGGCATCCTGCAGGCTGGCCAGATCCCGGCCTACACCTTCACGCCGCCGACCACTGCTGGCTTCACTGTGCCGGTCGTCGAGGCAGCTGCGATGACGCAGGAAGAGCGGACCGCCAAAGCCAAGGCGCTTCTGGAAGAAGCCGGCTACGGTTCGGACAACCCGATCAGCCTCGAAGTTCTCTACAACACCTCGGAAGGCCACAAGTCGATCGCCATCGCGATCAGCCAGATGTGGAAAGAGAACCTCGGGATCGAAGCCACCATCAACAACATGGAATGGGGTACCTTCCTCGAGGCCCGCGGTGCAGGCCAGTTCGAGATCTCCCGTGCCGGCTGGTGTGGTGACTACAACGAGGCCTCGACCTTCCTCGACCTCTACAACTCGACCTCGGGCTACAACGACTCCGGCTACAACAGCGCCGAAGTTGACGCCCTCCTCGCCGAAGCCAAGACTGCAGAAGACCCGCAGCCTCTGTACACGCAGGTTGAGACGATCGCTGCTGCTGACGCTCCGATCATCCCGATCTACTTCTACACCTCGGTTGGCGCACGTCAGGCAACCCTCAAGGGCTGGCCGGACAACAACGTCGAGAACAACTGGTACGCTCGCGACCTTTACAAGGTCGAGTAATCGACAAGTTGATCTGAACCCGCCGCGCCCCCAAACGGGGGCGCGGAACTTTTAATCTCTACTCTGATAGGGATCCCCCGATGTTCACCTATATCGCGCGCCGCCTTACGGTGGCTGTCCCGACGATCCTGATCCTGGTCACGATCTCGTTCGTTCTCATGTGGTCTGCGCCCGGCAGCCCTTTCATGGGCGAAAAGCTCCCGCCGCCGGAAGTCATGGCTGCCCTTGAAGCCAAGTACGGCCTGGACCAGCCCTATTGGAAGCAATACCTCGACTATCTGACGAACGTGATCTTCCACTTCGATTTTGGCCCGTCGTTCAAGTTCAAGGACCGCACGGTTAATGACATCATCGCGCAGGGTTTCCCCGTTACGCTGACCTACGGCTTCTGGTCGTTCATCGTGGCCGTGATCTTTGGCGTGGGCCTCGGCGTTACCGCAGCGATCCGCCATAATACCTGGCTGGATTATCTTGCGGTTGGCTTCGCCATCGGCTCGCAGTCGATCCCCAACTACGTTATGGCGCCGATCCTTGTGCTGGTCTTTACCCTCTGGCTTGGCTGGCTGCCGGGCGGTGGCTGGGAAGGCGGGACATGGGATCACATCATCATGCCGGTGATCGCGCTCTCGACCTCGTATTTCGCCTCGATCGCGCGAATTACGCGCTCGTCGATGCTTGAAGTGCTGAACTCGGGCTTCATCCGCACCGCCAAGGCCAAGGGCCTGCCGATGAGCCGCGTTATCCTCAAGCACGCGCTCAAGCCCGCGCTCCTGCCGGTTCTGTCCTACCTCGGGCCCGCCTTTGTTGGCATGGTCACCGGTTCGGTCATCATCGACCAGTATTTCTCGACCGGCGGCATCGGCCAATTCTTCGTGAACTCGGCCTTCAACCGGGATTATTCGACCATGATGGGCATCACCATCCTCGTCGGCACCCTGACGATCATCTTCAACCTTCTTGTCGACGTGCTCTACGCATGGATCGACCCGAAGATCCGGTACTGAGGGGGCTGATAATGTATCCTGACAAAACCAAAATGGAATCGCTCGCCGAGGCGACCAACCTTGCCGAGGTGAAGGGCCGCTCGCTCTGGACCGACGCGCGGGTGCGCTTCATGCGCAACAAGGCGGCGGTAGCGGGCCTTCTAATCCTCACGGCGATCCTTCTCTTCGCGCTCTTCGGTTCGTTCTTCCAAGCATGGACGCATGAAGCGATCGACTGGAAGCTCATGGGCCGCGTCGCGCAGATCGGTGGCCCGAGCCTCGAGAACGGCCACTATTTCGGGGCTGACGAGCTTGGCCGCGATCTTTATGCCCGCGTCGTTCAGGGCACCGGCATCTCGATCATGGTCGGCGTCGTCGGCTCGCTCGTCGCGGTGATCGTCGGCACGCTTTACGGCGCGACCGCCGGGTTCTTCGGTGGCCGTATCGACAATATCATGATGCGGACCGTCGACGTTTTGATGTCGATCCCCTTCATGTTCGTTTTGATCCTGATGCTGGTCATCTGGGGCCGCTCGATCACCATGCTTTTTGTGGGCATCGGCCTCATCAGTTGGCTCGACATGGCGCGGATCGTGCGCGGCCAGACGCTGACCATCAAGAACAAGGAATTCGTCGAAGCGGCGATTGCGGTGGGCGTCAGCCCCTTTACGATCATTCTGCGCCATATCGTGCCGAACCTTCTGGGCATCGTCGTGGTCTATGCGACCCTGCTGATCCCCGGCCTCATCATGGCGGAAAGCTTCATCAGCTTCCTCGGCCTTGGCGTGCAGGAGCCGATGACCTCGCTCGGCGCGCTGATCCAGGGCGGATCAAAGCAGATGCTCTATGGCGCCTGGTGGCAGATTGCCTTCCCACTCTTCTTCTTCCTCGCCACGCTTTTCGCCTTCACTTTCGTCGGCGACGGCCTGCGCGATGCGCTCGACCCGAAGGATCGCTGACATGAGTTTGCTTGAAATCAACGACCTCAAGGTCACCTTCCGGACCAACGATGGCCCGGTGAACGCGGTCAACGGCGTGTCGTTCAACATCGACAAGGGCGAGACCCTCGCCATTGTTGGCGAGAGCGGCTCGGGCAAGAGCCAGACGGCCTTTGCCGCGATGGGCCTTCTGGCCCAGAACGGCAGCGCCACCGGCTCGGTCAAGTTCGACGGCAAGGATCTTCTGAAACTGTCGCAGCGCGAATTGAACAAGGTCCGCTCCGACGAGATCGCCATGATCTTTCAGGATCCGATGACCTCGCTCAATCCGTATATGCGGGTCAGCGACCAGATGGCCGAGGTGCTTGTCCTGCACAAGGGCATGTCCAAGTCAGACGCCGTCAAGGAAGCCGCCAAGATGCTTGATGCGGTGCGGATCCCCGAGGCGAGCCAGCGCGTGCGCCAGTATCCGCACGAGTTTTCGGGCGGGATGCGCCAGCGCGTGATGATCGCCATGTCGCTTCTCTGCCGTCCGCGCCTTCTGATCGCCGACGAGCCGACCACGGCCCTCGACGTGACGGTTCAGGCGCAGATCATGGAGCTTCTGGGCGATATCCGCTACGAGTTTGGCACCGCGGTGATCCTCATCACCCACGATCTCGGCGTTGTGGCCGGCTTCTGTGACCGCACGCTCGTCATGTATGGCGGGCAGATCATGGAAGAGGGGGTGACCGAAGAGCTCTTCGAGAGCCCGACCCACCCCTATACCCGCGGCCTTCTCTCGGCTGTTCCGCGCCTCGACCGTGACGACGAGATGCTGATGACCATCGCCGGCGAGCCGCCCGACATGTCGCACCTGCCGGTCGGCTGCCCGTTCAGCCCCCGCTGCGCCAACCTGCGCCCCGAATGCGCAGGCACGCGCCCCCAACTCACAACGCTGGAAGACGGCCGCCGCCGTGCCTGCCACGTCCCGGTCAAGGAGGTCGCATGATGTCGGCTCCGTTCCTTACACTTGAGAACCTCCAGGTCACTTTTGATATCCGTCGCCCCGGCTCCTGGCCGTGGACGCCGCCGCGCAAGCTTCATGCCGTCAACGGGGTGAGCCTTGATCTGGCGGCGGGTGAATGCCTTGGCATCGTCGGTGAAAGTGGCTCGGGTAAATCGACCCTCGCCCGCGCGATCATCGGCACCGTGCCGACCTCGGGTGGCAAGATCCTGTTTGAGGGCAAAGACCTTGCCGCGATGGAAGCCGGCGAGCGCCGCGCCCATCGCCGCGATGT
>JAHEBR010000357.1 GCA_024642185.1 Marivivens sp.
CAAAGCGCCGAAGGACCGCGACGCCGATACCTATGAGCATTTCTATTTCTACGCTGATGTCGTGGTGATCGGCGGCGGCATTGCCGGCCTTCAGGCCGCGCTCGAGGCCGGCAAGGCCGGGGCGCGCGTGTTGGTCATGGAGCAGACCGCCGACTGGGGCGGGCGTGCGGTTGTCGATGGGGTCGAGATCGCTGGCAAGGCTGCGGATGAATGGGTGAATACCGCCGTTCAAGCGCTGGAAAAGATGGAGAATGTGACGCTCCGCACCCGCTGCATGGGCGCGGGCGTTTATGATCACGGCTATATCCTCGGCTACGAGCGTCTGACCGACCATGATCCGGAGCTGCAAGGCCCGCGTCACCGCCTGTGGCGCATCCGCGCCAAGCAGACGATCACCGCCACAGGCGCGATCGAGCGGCCTTTGTCTTTTGCGGGCAATGACTTGCCGGGCGTTCTTCTGGCGGGCGCCGTGCGCGATTACCTTGTGAACTGGGGTGTTTCGGTGGGCGACCGGACGGTCGTTGTCACCAACAACGACGATGCCTATCGCACCGCGATTGCGCTGGTGAATGCGGGGCTTTCCGTGCCTGCGATCATCGACGCCCGCCCCGAAGGCGCAGGCGCTCTGGGGGCCGAGGCCAAGGCCAAGGGCATCCGCGTTGAAGAAGGCAAGGCCATCGCCAAGGTCAAGGGCAAGACCCGCGTGACCGGCGTGTCGCTCTGCCTGCAAGCGGGCGAAGGCGCGGTGATCGACGAGATCGCCTGCGATTGCGTGGCCATGTCGGGCGGCTGGTCGCCTGTGGTGCACCTCTGGTCGCACTGCGGCGGCAAGCTCAACTGGGACGACGCGCAAGCCATGTTCCGCCCCGATCCCGCCCGGGCGCCGACTGGCGTGGGTGGCGAGGACTTTGTCCTCACCGCCGGCACCGCAAGCGGCGAGTTGGCGACGACCGCCGTTTTGGCCGATGCGACCAGCGCTGGCCGCTCTGCCGCCAAGGCCGTGGGCCTCAAGCCCAAGACCGGCAAGGCGCCGGTGGCGAATGACGCCGAGGAAGCGCCGATGGCCGCCGTCTGGCTCATGCCGCAGGGGGCGGGGGCCGAGCTGAAGATGAAGGCCTGGCTCGATTATCAGAACGATGTGAAGGTCTCCGACGTTCAACTCGCCGCCCGTGAAGGCTATGAGAGCGTCGAGCATACCAAGCGCTATACCACGCTCGGCATGGCGACCGATCAGGGCAAGCTGAGCAATATCAACGGCCTCGCGATCCTGTCGCAATCGCTCAACCAAGCGATCCCGCAGACCGGCACCACCACCTTCCGCCCGCCCTATACCCCCATTTCGATGGGCGCGATTGGCGGCTCGGCGCGCGACGAGTTGTTCCAGCCCGTCCGCAAGACGCCGATGCATGGCTGGCACATGGATAACGGGGCCGATTTCGAGCCCGTGGGTCACTGGCGCCGCCCCTACAGCTTTCCCAAGAAGGGCGAGGGGCTGCATGACGCGGTGAACCGCGAGATCGTCAACACCCGCACCAATGTGGGCCTTCTCGATGCTTCGACGCTGGGCAAGCTGATCGTCAAAGGGCCGGATGCGGGCAAATTCCTCGACATGCTCTATACGAACATGATGTCGAACCTCGCCATCGGCAAATGCCGCTATGGTCTGATGTGCACCGAGAACGGTTTCCTCACCGACGATGGCGTTGTCGCGCGGATCGACGAGGACACTTGGCTTTGCCACACCACCACCGGCGGCGCCGATCGCATCCATGCGTGGATGGAAGACTGGCTCCAGTGCGAGTGGTGGGACTGGAAGGTCTATGTCGCCAACGTGACCGAGCAATATGCCCAAGTGGCCGTGGTCGGCCCCAAGGCGCGGCAGCTTCTGGAGAAGCTGGGCGGTATGGACGTCTCGAAGGAGACGCTGCCCTTCATGCAATGGGCCGACGGGACGCTCGGCGGTTTCCCCGTGCGGGTCTATCGCATCTCGTTCTCGGGCGAGCTGAGCTAC
>JAHEBR010000103.1 GCA_024642185.1 Marivivens sp.
TAGCCGCTGGCGCGGGTCGCCCCGGCCACGCCGCGCAGGCCGTGGGGCGGATAGCGGACGGCCTTCACAGCAGCCTCGGCTTCCTCGCGGGTCTGGACATAAGGGATCAGAAGCGTCTGGGGGCCGAAATCGAGGATGCGCTTGATCAGAACAATATCGTTGAAGGCGGGGCGCACGACCGGGCTCGTG
This sequence comes from Marivivens sp., assembly GCA_024642185.1. Taxonomy (GTDB): domain Bacteria; phylum Pseudomonadota; class Alphaproteobacteria; order Rhodobacterales; family Rhodobacteraceae; genus RFZI01. The sequence continues at coordinate 190 of JAHEBR010000103.1, forward strand.
TTCGGATAGGCCGCCATCGCCTGTAGCGAACGGAGCACATCGGGAACGTCGGTCGGCGAATGTTCGGTGTCGATCACGATCCAGTCGAAACCCACGCCAGCCAAAGCCTCGGGCACCGAGGGGCCGCCGATACTGTTCCACAGGCCGATCTGCTGGCGCCCTTCGGCGAGCGCGGCTTTGAAGCGGTTCTTGGGGAGGTCCATGATTATCCTACGAGTGTTTTCATGCGCCGCAGCGCAAGGAGATAGCCTTCGGTGCCAAGCCCGGCGATCACGCCTTCCGCCCGCAGCGAGACATAGGAATGGTGCCGGAAGCTCTCGCGCTTGTGCACGTTGGAGATATGCACCTCGATCACCGGCCCCTCGAACGTATTGAGCGCGTCGAGAATGGCGACAGAGGTATGGGTATAGGCGGCTGGGTTGATGATGATGCCCGCCGACGTCTCGCGGGCGGCATGGATCAGCTCGACGACACCACCCTCATAGTTCGACTGGTGGAACGTGGTCGCAAGCCCAAGCTCGCCCGCCAGCGTCGCGCAGGCCTTCTCGACATCGGCGAGGGTCTCGCTGCCGTAGATCTCGGGCTGGCGCTTGCCGAGAAGGTTGAGGTTTGGGCCGTTCAGGATCGAGATGGTCTTTGGCATTTCAGGCTCCGCTTCGTGCCTCTTGATTGCGGATGGCTGGCCGTGATGCAACTGATTTGGTTGGCCGGTGGGAGCTTTGCCCCTATCCGAGGCGATGGCGCATCAGCCCGACCGCTGCCGAGGCGGCAAAGATGAGCGCGGCGGCGCAGACGATCGTCGGCCCTGCCGGAGTGTCGAACTGCCAGGCGGCTCCCAGCCCGCCGAGGGCGGAAAGCCCGCCGATGGCCGAGGCGATCAGAGCCATTCGCCCCGGGGTCTGTGCCAAGGGGCGGGCGGCGGCGGCGGGGATGATCAGCATCGCCGCGATCAGCAAAGCGCCAACCACCTTGATCGCCACTGCGACCACAATTGCCAAAGCCAGGGTCAGTATAAGTTGTTCGCGCTCGGGCCGGATACCGCCCGCTTGCGCCAGATCGGGGCTCAGGGTGGCAATCAAAAGCGCAGACCATCGCCACATGAGAAGTCCGATGACACCCGCACCTCCAAGCCAGACGAGCAGTACATCCATCCGGCTGACGGCCAGGATATCGCCGAAGAGATAGGCCATAAGGTCGACCCGCACGCCTTCGAGAAAAGACACCGCCACCAAACCCACCGCCAAAGCGGAATGAGCGAGCACCCCCAACACAGTGTCGATGCCAAGGCCACGCCCCGAGAGGGTCGATACAAGCGAGGCGACGAGGATCGAAATCACCAATACGCCCGCAAAGACCGAAACATTGAAGAAAAGCGCCAGCGCCACACCAAGGATCGCCGCGTGCGCGGTGGCATCTCCGAAATAGGCCATGCGTCGCCAGACGACAAAGCAGCCGAGAGGGCCAGCCGCAAGGCCAACCCCGAGGCCCGCAAGGGCGGCTCGAACGAGGAAATCGTCAAGCATCACTCGACCTCTTCATGGGTATGCGGGTGCGGGTGATCGTGATCGTGATTGTGGTGGTGATCGTGGCGGTAAAGGGCCAGCGCACCGCCGGTCCCGCTGCCGAAAAGGGCGCGGTATTCGGGGGCCGAAGCCACCACATCGGGCGCGCCATGGCAGCAGACATGGCCGTTGAGGCAAACGACCCGGTCCGAGGCGCTCATCACGACGTGGAGTTCATGGCTCACCAGCAGAACCGCACAACCCATATCGCGACGGATAGCTTCAATCTGACGATAGAAGGCGGCCGAGCCAGGCTGGTCTAGGCCCTGGGTCGCCTCGTCGAGGATCAGGAGGTCGGGGTCGCTCAGGGTCGCACGAGCCAGAAGAACGCGCTGGAACTGCCCTCCCGAGAGGCTTGTCATCTGCCGCTTCCCGAGGTTCGGGACACCAGCCCGTTCAAGCGCGGTCTGGCTTTGCGCCCTAGTCACCCGATTGGGCAACGAAAGAAATCGCTCGACCGTAATCGGAAGGGTCGGCTCGATATGGAGCTTTTGCGGCACATAGCCGATCCTGAGCCCTGCCATCCGTTCGACCATGCCATCCGAGGGTTTGATCGCGCCGATCAAGGCACGCAGAAGGGTCGTCTTGCCCGAGCCGTTCGGCCCCACGATCGTCACGATCTCGCCGCGGTCGATATGGAAATCCACATCGTGCAAGGCCACATGGCCGGGGTGGCGCACGGCCAGACCCTTGGTGGTGATGAGCCTCATCCCTCGACCCCCTGCGCACACCGCGGACAGAGGCCGCGCGCTTCAACGACCGCATTCTCGATCACAAAGCCTGCGGTCGATGCGGCCCTTCCAAGTGTGCCGCGCTTTGGGTCCGAAGCGGCCTCGGACACCGCTTCGCACGAGCGGCAGATCAGGAAAGCGGGCGCATGGCTCTCACCGGGCTGGCTACAGGCGACAAAGGCGTTCAGGCCCTCGATCCGGTGGGCAAAGCCGTTTCGGACAAGGAAATCGAGCGCGCGATAGACGACCGGCGGCTGCGACCCGAGGCCTTCTGCGCTGAGTTTGTCGAGGATGTCGTAGGCGCCCATCGCCCGATGCTGGGCCAGCAGGATTTCCAGAACGCGCCGGCGCACCGGTGTCAGCTTGAGCCCCTTGTCTTCGCAGCGTGCGTCTACAACGGCGAGGTTTTCCGCAATGCAGGCCGAATGGTCGTGGCTATGGAATCCTGTCGTGGTCATGGGGCCTCCGCTGTGGGGTTGATATGTTATAACATTTCATCTAGCAAGCCGCGAATTCGATAGTAGTGAGGCCCTGATGATCCGATTCCTGCTTTCCGGTGCATTTGCTTTTGTTGCCGGAACGAGCGCCGCTGAGGCGCCACGTGTTGTGACTGATATCGCCCCTGTCCAATCTCTTGTCGCGCGGGTGATGGAGGGGGTCGACACTCCCGCTGTCCTTTTGCCGCCCGGAGCTTCTCCGCATGATCACTCGCTTCGCCCTTCCGAGGCGCAGAGCTTGTCTGATGCGGACATGGTGATCTGGGTTGGCCCGGAACTGACCGGCTGGCTTGGAGATCCCATCAAGTCTCTCGCGCCTGATGCCGCGCAGTTGGTTCTTTCCAAGGCGACAGGTGTTTCGGTCTTGATGCTGCGCCAAGGCGGGGCTTTTGGCGAGCATGACGAAGACGATCACGACGATCATGGAGATGACGCGCCGGTTGATCCGCATATGTGGCTCGATCCGCAAAATGCCATGGTCTGGCTCGGTTCGATCGCTCAGGCCCTTGCCACCCTTGATCCCGAAAATGCCACAACCTATGCCACCAATGCGGCGGAAGGTGCCGCAGAGATTTCCGCGAAGGCAAGCAGCATCGGAGCGCTCGTGGGTGCTGTGCCGCGCTCCTATCTCGCGTATCACGATGCCTTTGGCTATGCCGAAGGCTGGCTTGGATTGACCGGAATTGGCGCGATCCAGTCAGGTCATGCTGTTGAGCTGGGCCCCGCTCGGCTCGCCGAGCTTCGGGGCGAAATCGCGGAAAAGGGTGTGAGCTGCGTCCTGACCGAGCCTCAGTATAACTCTGGCCTGCTGGAGGCAGTGATCGACGCTGACAACAGACGTTTGGTCATGATCGATCCCCTCGGTGGCGGGTTCGAGGCGGGCCCATCCCTTTATCTCGCGATTCTCGATCAATTCGCCGAGATCGCCAAAGTCTGCGATTGAGCACCTTCGCCACTTAGCGAGACAATAGAAGAGGGCGCAGATACCTGCGCCCTCTTTTCGGTTTCAGATCTGGCCCGATCAGAGATCGAAGCGGTCGGCGTTCATCACCTTGGTCCAGGCCGCCACGAAATCGCGGACGAACTTGCCGCCGGCATCACTCTGGCCATAGACCTCGGCCAGCGCCCGCAGCTGCGAGTTCGAGCCGAACACCAGATCGGCGCGGGTCGCGGTGCGGACGACCTTGCCGCTCTTGCGGTCGCGGCCGTCGAAGGTGCCGTCGCCCTTGTCCGACCAAGCCACCGACATATCGAGGAGGTTGACGAAGAAATCGTTCGTCAGCGTCCCGACCTTGTCGGTGAAGACACCATGCGCGGTGCCGCCGTGGTTGGTGCCGAGCACCCGCATACCGCCGACAAGAACAGTCATCTCTGGGGCGGTGAGGCCCAGAAGCTGTGCCTTGTCGAGAAGGAGCTCTTCGGTCGAGATGGTGAACTCGGTCTTCTGGAAGTTGCGGAAGCCGTCGGCCTGCGGCTCGAGAACCGCGAAACCCTCGGCATCGGTCTGCTCTTGGGTGGCATCGCCGCGGCCGGTGGTGACCGGAACAGTGATGTCGTGGCCGGCGGCCTTGGCGGCCTTTTCGATCGCGGCGGCGCCGGCGATCACGATGGTGTCGGCCATCGAGGCGTTGGAGCCCTTGCGGACGCCTTCGAGGGCAGCCAGCACTTTCGCCAGCTTCTCGGGCTCGTTGGCCTGCCAGCTTGCCTGCGGCTCAAGCCGGATGCGCGCGCCATTGGCGCCGCCCCGGTGATCCGAACCGCGATAGGTCGAGGCAGAGGCCCAGGCGGTGCGGACGAGATCGCCGACCGACAGACCCGACGCCAGAACCTTGGCCTTGAGATCGGCCACGTCCTTGTCCGAGAGCGCCTTGCCCGCGGGAACCGGATCCTGCCAGATCAGGTCTTCGGCAGGCACATCGGCGCCGAGATAGCGGGCCTTGGGGCCCATGTCGCGGTGGGTGAGCTTGAACCATGCACGGGCAAAGGCATCGGCGAAGGCGGCAGGATCCTTGTGGAAGCGACGCGAGATCGGGCCATAGATCGGGTCCATGCGCATCGCCATGTCGGCGGTGGTCATCATGGTCGAGACCTTCTTCTTCGGGTTATGTGCGGCAGGGGCCATGTCGTTTTCGGCCACGCCGACCGGCTGCCAGATCCAAGCGCCGGTGGGCGATTTGGTCAGGTTCCAGTCATAGCCGAAGAGCAGATCGAAATAGCCCATGTCCCACTGGGTCGGGTTCGCCGTCCAGGCGCCCTCAAAGCCCGAGGTCGTGGTGTCATCGCCCTTGCCGGAGCCGTGGGCGTTCTTCCAGCCAAAGCCCATCTCTTCGATCGGAGCGCCTTCGGGTTCGGGGCCGACATCGCCCTCGGGGCCAGCGCCGTGGCCCTTGCCGAAGGTGTGGCCGCCAGCGACGAGCGCCACGGTCTCTTCGTCGTTCATGCCCATGCGGCCAAAGGTCTCGCGCACGTCGCGGCCCGAGGCGAGGATATCCGGGTTGCCATCGGGGCCGGCCGGATTCACATAGATGAGGCCCATCTGCACGGCGGCAAGCGGGTTGTCCAGCTCGCGCACGCCCTTGTAGCGGCTCTTGGGCTTGTCGGAGGTGGCGAGCCACTCTTCCTCGGCGCCCCAGAACACATCCTCTTCCGGCTCCCAGACATCGGCGCGTCCACCGCCAAAGCCGAAGATCGGCCCGCCCATCGATTCAATCGCCACGTTGCCGGCGAGGATCATCAGGTCGGCCCAGCTGATCTGGTTGCCATACTTCTGCTTGATCGGCCACAGCAGGCGGCGGGCCTTGTCGAGGTTGCCGTTGTCCGGCCACGAGTTGAGCGGAGCAAACCGCTGCTGGCCCGCGCCCGCGCCGCCACGGCCATCGCCGGTGCGATAGGTGCCGGCCGAGTGCCAGGCCATGCGGATGAAGAGACCGCCATAGTGACCATAGTCGGCCGGCCACCAGTCTTGGCTCTGGGTCATCAGGGCGGTGAGATCTTTCTTGATGGCCGGCAGGTCAAGCTTCTTGAATTCGTCGCCGTAGTTGAAGCCTTCGTCCATCGGATCGGCCTTGGCCGAGTTCTGCGCCAGAAGCCGCAGGTTAAGCTGGTTGGGCCACCAGTCGCTGTTCGAGCGCATGCTTACGCTCGTCGTTCCGTGCATCACCGGGCATTTGCCGGCGCCTTTCGCGTCGTTTCCGTCCATCGCAGAACCTCCTGATTGAATTCGCATGACAACTCGGGCCAGCGCCGCGCCATTTGGCGGGCAGAGACCCTTCGTTGAGGCCAAGCCTAGCAGAGTCGGTCGATTAGGAAAAATTGCATTTGCTGATAGGATTGATAACTATAGATTATGAGAAATCTAACCCTGAAACAGCTGCGCTATTTCGAAGCCCTTGCTCAACAAGGCCATTTCGGCCGCGCGGCGGAAATCTGCGCGATTTCCCAGCCCGCCCTCTCGATGCAGATCAAAGAGCTCGAAAACTCGCTTGGAGCACCGCTCTTTGAGCGGGGCCCGCGGCAGGTCAGGTTGACCGATTTTGGCGAAAGCTTCGCCGAACGCGTGAGGGACATCCTGCGCTCGGTCGACGAACTTGGTGATCTGGCGCGGGCTTCTGTCGGGCAACTTGCGGGCCAAATGCGGATCGGTGTGATCCCGACGATCGGCCCCTATCTTTTGCCCAAGATTATCAGCGAGCTGAAAAGCGCTTATCCCAGCCTTGATCTGCACGTTCGGGAAACGGTGACCTCGCGCCTGATCGCCGAGCTGGCAGAAGGGCGCATCGATATGGCGATCCTTGCGCTTCCCGTATCGGAGCCTTCGCTCGAGGAAGTGCCGCTGTTCGACGAGGAGTTCGTCCTGATCCGCCCCGCCGCAGACGCGGACAAGCCGGTTCCGGACCGCGAGATGCTGCGCGAGATGCGCGTGCTGCTCCTTGAGGAAGGTCACTGCTTTCGTGATCAAGCCCTGTCGTTCTGCAATCTTCAGGGTCGGCAGCCACGAGAGCTTTTGGAAGGTAGCTCACTCTCGACGCTCGTGCAGCTGGTCAGCGCAGGAATCGGCGTGACCCTGATCCCTGAAATGGCCGTGCCCGTTGAAACCCGGTCAGCGGCCGTTGCGGTATCGCACTTCGCCGGACCCGAGCCACGGCGCACCGTCGGAATGGTATGGCGGCGCACTAGTCCGCTTGCGAGCCAACTCCAAAAGCTGGCGTCGATAGTTCGCCAGATCGGCGAGGGGTAGTCTCGAATTGCTTTGAGATATGGCTG
>JAHEBR010000104.1 GCA_024642185.1 Marivivens sp.
GCCCGACCATCTTCTCAAGCTCGTCCTGATCAAGACGCTGCGTGCCCGACACCTGCCCGCCGTTGCGGCCAGAGGCGCCAAAGCCCGCGCGATGGGCGTCGAGCAGGATCACGTCATAGCCGCGCTCGGCAAGGTGAAGCGCCGCCGAGAGGCCGGTGAACCCCGCACCGACGACACAGACATCGCAAGAAATATCGCCCTTGGCCTGCGGCTGCTCGGCCGGCGGCGTGGCGGTGGCGGCATACCACGAGGCCGGATACGCTCCGACCTCGTCGTTGGCTGTGAGGATATCGAGGCGGGCCATCAGGCCGCCTTTAGGAGACCGTCCGCCTTCAGGCCCGCGTAGCATTCATCGAGCGACTTGCGGGCACGTTTGACAAGCTCATCCACATCGCCGTGGCTGAAGATCAAGGGCGGCGAGATGATCATGCGGTCGCCCACATGGCGCATCACCAGATCGTTGGCAAAGCAGCGCTCGCGGCAGCGGTAGCCCACCGTGCCTTCGGGCGAGGCGAAGGGCTTGCGGGTTCCCTTCTCGGGCGTCAGGGCGAGCGTGCCCATCATGCCGACGGTGCGGGCTTCGCCGACCAGAGGATGATCGGCCAGCTCCGCCCAGCGCTTGGCAAGATAGGGGCCGATATCGTCCTGCACGCGCTCGATCAGCTTTTCTTCCTCGATGATACGCAGATTTTCCAGCGCGACAGCGGCGGCAACGGGGTGTGCCGAATAGGTATAGCCGTGGTTGAAATCGCCGTTCTCACCAACGACCTTGGCCACCTCGTCGCAGACAAGCGAGCCGCCGATCGGCACATAGCCCGACGACAGGCCCTTGGCGATCGTCATGATATGCGGCTTGATGCCGAAGGTCTGCGAGCCGAACCAGTTGCCTGTGCGGCCAAAGCCGGTGATGACCTCGTCGGCAATCAGAAGGATGCCGTATTTGTCGACGATGCGCTGAATTTCGGGCCAGTAAGTGCTCGGCGGGATGACAACGCCGCCCGCGCCCTGAACCGGCTCGCCGATGAAGGCGGCCACGCGATCGACGCCCAGCTCGAGGATCTTGTCCTCAAGCTCGCGGGCGCGCATGAGGCCAAACTCCTCGGGCGTCATGTCGCCGCCTTCCATATACCAGTGCGGCTGGCCGATATGTTCGATGTTGGCGATGATGCCGCCCTGCTCGTGCATCCCGCTCATGCCGCCAAGGCTGCGGCCGGCATAGGTCGAGCCGTGATAGGCGTTCTTGCGGGCGATGACGATGTTCTTTTCCGGATGGCCCAGCGCCTGCCAGTAGCGGCGCACCATCAGAAGATTGGTGTCGTTCGATTCCGAACCGGAGCCTGCAAAGAAAACGTGATTGAGATCGCCCGGCGCCAGCTCGGCAAGCTTCGCGGCCAGCGCGATGGCCGGGACGTGGGTGGTCTGGAAGAAGGTGTTGTAATAGGGCAGCTCGCGCATCTGGCGGGCGGCGACATCGGCCATCTCGGGGCGGCCATAGCCGATATTCATGCACCAAAGGCCGGCCATGCCGTCGAGGATGCGGTGGCCTTCGCTATCGGTGAGGTAGACACCCTCGGCGCGGGTGATGACACGCGCGCCCTTCTCGGCCAGCTCGGCATTGGCGGTGAACGGATGCATATGGTGAGCTGCGTCAAGCGCCTGAAGCTCTTTGGTCGGCATATTATTGGTAATCTTCGTCATGACGCTCTCCTGAACGGTCGGGTCGGTCCGGCCCTTTCTTGAGGCGGCTTATGCGCCTCGGGCTCCCGTATCTCTTGGTGTGCAACGCGATGACCGCCACTGGGCAGCCACACAATCGGTTTGGAGCATAATCTCGGCCCCGGATGTGTCAACTATTTTGATCAAATTTATGTTCGACATTCGGTTCTGCTCTCCGAAGCGGCGCCAAGTTCAACTATTGGGCACCTACAAACGCTGCTTTGGGGGCTTTCTGCAAGGAAATTGCTCTGAGTCCCCGGCGGCGGGCCTGCCCAACCCTGCGCCAACGATTCGGCAGGGCTTTGGCCCAGCGCCTCCTGGGTTGCCCGATTCTTTTGCACCTGCGCGGCATTTGCCCGATTTGCGGCAAACCGCCGTGAATACAGGGATTTTGCTCGCCGGTGCTTGCAATCCTGCACTTGCCGTGGCCCCATCCCCTTTGGCTCGAATGAAGATATCTGTTGCCAAACGTGCCGCGTTTGATCAAATTTATCTCCAACAAGACCAAAAACCACCACTGGGAGACCAAACCATGAAGAAGACCTGGCTGCTTTCGGCAGCAACTCTGGCTCTGGTAGCAAGTGCTGCTGCGGCCGACGAAGTCCGCGTTTACAACTGGTCGGACTACATCGACGAAGAGCTTCTGACGAAGTTCGAAGAAGAAACCGGCCTCGATCTGATCTACGACGTCTTCGATTCGAACGAAGTCCTCGAGACCAAGATGCTGGCTGGCGGTTCGGGCTACGACGTTGTCGTTCCCTCGGGCACGTTCCTGCAGCGTCAGATTTCCGCTGGCGCCTTCCAGAAGCTCGATTATTCGAAACTGTCGAATGCGGGCAACCTCTGGGATGTCATCAAGGACCGCACCGCCCAGTATGACCCCGGCAACGAATATGCCATCAACTATATGTGGGGCACCACTGGCCTTGGCGTAAACGTTGGCAAGGTCCAGGAAGTCCTGGGCGCCGACGCTCCGATCGACAGCCTCGCGCTGATCTTCGATCCGGCCAACATGGAAAAGCTCGCCTCCTGCGGCGTGCAGCTTCTCGATGCCCCGACCGAGATCATCCCGGCCGCGCTCAAGTATATCGGCGAAGATCCGGCCAGCCTTGATCCCGATGTGATCGCCAAGGCCGAGCCCGTTCTGATGGCCATCCGTCCCTACGTTCAAAAGTTCCACTCGTCGGAATACATCAACGCTCTCGCCAACGGCGAGATCTGCGTGGCCTTCGGCTGGTCGGGCGACATCCTGCAATCGCGTGACCGCGCTTGGGAAGCCGACAACGGCAACGAGATCGCCTACAACGCTCCGGTTGAAGGTGCTCTGATGTGGTTCGACATGATGGCCATTCCGGTCGATGCCCCGAACGTTGACGGCGCCCACCAGTTCCTGAACTTCATCATGGATGCTCAGAACATGGCGGCGGCTTCGAACTACGTCTACTACGCCAACGGCAACAAGGCCTCGCAAGAGTTCCTTGTGGAAGACGTGATCGGCGATACCGCGATCTATCCGGATGAAGACACTCTGGAAAACCTCTACACCACGATGCCCTATGACGCCGCCGTTCAGCGTGTCGTCACCCGGCTCTGGACCCGCGTTAAGTCGGGCACGTAAGAGACTTAGACCTTATCGCCCCGCGCCGGATCCCTGGCGCGGGGTTTTTCTGTGATACGAGGATATTATGGCGCAGCCAGCGAAGACCCCGGTCGTATTTGCACCTTGGGAAGACGAGACCCAGAAGCCGGTCATTCAATTCAAGAATGTCACCAAGCGCTTTGGCAATTTCACGGCGATCGACAACCTCAGCCTCGATATCTTCGAGCGTGAGTTCTTTGCCCTTCTCGGCCCCTCAGGCTGTGGCAAGACCACGATCATGCGGATGCTTGCCGGTTTCGAGGCCGCCACCGAAGGGACGATCCTTCTGGGCGGCAAAGACATCAGCCCCGTTGCGCCGAACAAGCGCCCTGTGAACATGATGTTCCAGTCCTACGCCCTCTTCCCGCATCTCTCCGTCTGGGACAATATCGCCTTTGGTCTGCGTCGCTCTTCGATGCCCAAGGACGAGATCGGCGCCCGCGTCGACGAGATGCTCCGCCTCACGCGCATGGAGAAATTCGCCAAGCGCAAACCGCACCAGATTTCCGGCGGCCAGCGCCAGCGCGTGGCCCTTGCCCGCAGCCTTGCCAAGGCCCCCAAGCTTCTCCTCCTCGACGAACCGCTGGGCGCGCTCGACAAGAAGCTGCGCCACGACACCCAGTTCGAGCTGATGGACATTCAGGAAAAGACCGGCACCACCTTCGTGATCGTGACCCACGATCAGGAAGAGGCGATGACCGTGGCAAGCCGCGTCGCTGTCATGGACCACGGCAAGCTCATTCAGGTCGCTACCCCCGCCGCCATCTATGAGACCCCTAATTGCGTCTATGTTGCCGACTTCATCGGCGAGGTGAACCTGATCGAGGGCAACGCCAAGAAGGTCGGGGCCGACAAATACGAGGTCAGCTGGGCCGAAGGCCAGACCGCCCTGCGCGGCACCTGCCCGCGCGAGATTGCGGATGGCACCCGCGTGACCTATGCGGTCCGCCCCGAGAAGGTGGCGATTTCTGCCGACAAGCCCAAAGACGCGGCCAACGCCGTTCAAGGCACGGTTCACGATATCGCCTATCTCGGCAATATCTCGACCTACCATGTGATGCTGCCGACCGGTCAGATCATCAAAGCGCAGGCATCCAATACCCGACGCCTCGCCAACCGGCACTTCACTTGGGAAGACAAGGTTTGGCTTTCGTTCACTGACACCGCCGGTGTCATCCTGACCGAATAGGGGGGCGCCATGAACTACCGCCGCCTGTTTCTGATCGGTGTTCCTTATGTCTGGCTTCTGGCACTGTTTCTGGTGCCGTTCATCATCGTTCTGAAGATCTCCCTGTCGGACATCGCCCTGGCGATTCCGCCCTATACCCCGACCCTGCACCTTTCGGATGGCTGGGAAGGGCTCAAGGACTTCTTCAGCAAGCTGGATTTTGACAACTTCCTCTTCCTCAAGTCTGACCCGCTTTACTGGAAGGCCTATGTCTCGAGCCTTCAGATCGCCATCCTGTCGACGACCATAACCCTGCTTGTCGGCTATCCGATCGCCTATGGCATGGCCCGTGCCCCCGAAGAATGGCGCGCGACGCTGATGATGCTGGTGATCCTGCCGTTCTGGACCTCGTTCCTGATCCGCGTCTATTCGTGGATGGGGATCCTCGGCAAAGAGGGCTTTCTCAACTCGGCGCTGATGTGGCTGGGGATCGTCGATGAGCCGCTGACGATCCTGAATACCAACACGGCCGTCTATATCGGCATCGTCTATACCTACCTGCCGTTCATGATCCTGCCGATCTATGCCGCGCTCGAAAAGCTGGATGTCTCGCTTCTCGAGGCCGCCGAAGACCTCGGCTGCACCCGCACCACGGCCTTCTGGCTGGTGACGCTTCCGCTCTCGCGGCCGGGTATCGTTGCGGGATGTTTCCTTGTGTTCATTCCGGTGATCGGCGAGTTCGTGATCCCCTCGCTCCTTGGCGGGTCGAACACGCTGATGATCGGCAAGATCCTGTTCGAGGAATTCAGTTCCAACCGCGACTGGCCGGTGGCCAGCGCCGTGGCCGTGCTGCTCTTGCTGATCGTCGTTGTGCCGATCGTGCTCTTCCAGCGCAGCCAGGAACGTCAGGCGGAGGCCCAGAAATGAGACGCTTTAGCTGGTTCAACGCAACCTCTCTGACGCTCGGCTTTGCCTTCCTCTACCTGCCGATGCTGATCCTGATCATCTATTCCTTCAACGGCGGCCGCAACGTCGCCATCTGGGCGGGGTTCTCGACCAAGTGGTATGGCGAGTTGTTCCGCGATCAGGCTTTCCTTGATGCCGCTTGGGTGACGCTGCGCGTGGGCCTGATGTCCTCGACCCTTGCCACCATCCTCGGCACGATGGCGGCCTATGTCATCGTCAGGGGCGGGCGCTTCAAGGGCCGCACGGTCATGTCGGGGATGCTCTATGCCCCGATCGTGATGCCCGAAGTGATCACCGGCCTGTCGCTTCTCCTGCTGTTCATCGCCATCGGCCTTGACCGCGGCCTTGTCACCATCGTTCTGGCGCATACGACATTCACGATGTGCTTTGTCTCGGTTGTGGTCTCCTCGCGCCTTGTCACCTTTGACCAGTCGCTCGAAGAGGCGGCGCTCGACCTTGGCTGCACGCCTTGGGACGCGTTCTTCTCGGTGACCCTGCCGATCATTGCGCCTGCGGTGATCTCGGGCTGGCTTCTGGCTTTCACCCTCTCGCTCGACGATCTGGTGCTGGCGAGCTTTGTCTCGGGCCCCTCATCGACCACGCTGCCGATCAAGATCTTCTCGGCGGTGCGCCTTGGCGTCAGCCCCAAGATCAACGCTTTGTCGACCATCATGATCGCGATTGTCGCCTTCGGGGTGATCACCGCCTCGCTCATCAACAAGCGCAGCGTGACCAAGCGCCTCAAGGACGAGCAAGAGGCCGCCGCATCATGACCAGCTTCAAAGCCGAGTATGACGCGTACTGCGCGTCATTCGGCGTGCCCGATCGCATCGAAGCCATGTTCTTCGACGCCAACGCGATCCCCCGTGGCAAATGGGTTCCGGGCAAGGATGTCGGCAAACTGATCAAGGGCGGGCTTCGGATTCCCGAGGCCGCCTATGCGCCCAATATCTTCGGTGAAGAGGTGGACGCGACCGGCCTTGGCAGCGTCAAGGGCGATCCCGATGGAGAGCTTGTCCCCGTCGCCGGAACGCTCAAGCCTGTGCCTTGGCTTGAGGGCAACGTCGCGCAGGTTCTGCTCGAGATGACCGATGACGATGGCGTCACCAGCGTCCTGTCGCCGCGTGGTATCCTTGCAAAGATCGTGGATCGATTTGCCGCCCTCGGCTTTCGACCTGTCGTGGCGACCGAGCTTGAATTCTATATCTGCCGCGCCCGCGAGGATTCCGACGAGGCGCCCGAGCCGCCCACGGGGCTTGGCCGCGCGCGCAACTACGAGATGGGCGCGCTTGTGCGATCCGAAGAGATCATGGCCGAGATCATCTCGGCCGCGCAGACGCAAGGGATGCCAACCGACGCCCTCATCGCGGAATATGGCCCCGGCCAGTTCGAGGTGAATTTCAACCACACCGACGATGTGCTCTTTGCCGCTGATACGGCTGTCTTGTTTCGCAAACTTGTGAGCGGAGTGGTGCACCAGCACGACCTCGAAGCGACCTTCATGGCCAAGCCCTACGCCGATCACCCCGGCAACGGGATGCACGTCCATGTCTCGCTGATCGACGAGGCGGGCAACAACGTCCTCTCCGCCGATCAAGGCGTCAGCGAAAACCTCGGCCTCGCGGTCGCGGGCGTTCTGGCGACGATGCGCGAATTGCACCTCGTCTTCGCGCCTCACCTCAATTCCTTCCGCCGCTTCCAGCCCAACAGCTTTGCGCCCACCTCGCCGGATTG
>JAHEBR010000358.1 GCA_024642185.1 Marivivens sp.
CCAGACCTGCAGCCGTTCGCGGGTGTTGAAAACGACCATGCGCAAATCGTCGATCCCGTGAACATGGTCGGCATGGGCGTGGGTGTAGAGGACGCCGTCGAGGTGCCCGACATCAGCGGCAAGGAGTTGCTGGCGCATATCGGGCGAGGTGTCGATCAGGGCGCGGGTGGTTCCATCCGGCCCCTCGCGGCTTATCAGGACCGAGCAGCGCGTGCGCGTGTTGCGGGGGTTGGTCGGGTCGCAGTCGCCCCAATAGTTGCCGAGCCGGGGCACCCCGCCCGAAGAGCCGCAGCCCAGGATTCTGAGGGTATGGCGGGCCATCAGAGGGGCCTCCACGCGGCGGCCTTGGAGAAGAGGCGGTCGAAGTTGGCCGACGTGGCGGCGGCGAAGTCTTCGTAGCTCACGCCAAAGACCTCGGCGCCCACCTTGGCCGTATGCGCCGTATAGGCCGGCTCGTTGCGGCGGCCACGGTGCGGCGGGGGGGCGAGGTAGGGGCTGTCGGTCTCGACGAGAATGCGGTCGAGCGGGGCGGTGGCAAAGATATCGCGCAGATCGCCGCTTTTCGGGAAGGCGGCGATGCCGGACATCGAGAGATAAAACCCCAGATCGAGCGCGGCCCTGGCCAGCCCCGCGCCCGAAGAGAAGCAGTGCATCACGCAAGCATAGGGGCCGTTGCGATAGCCCTCGGCAAGGATCGCCGCCATATCCTCATCCGCGTCGCGGGCGTGGATGATGAGCGGCAGGCCGGTCTCGCGGGCGGCGTCGATGTGGATGCGGAGCGAGCGGCGCTGCAGATCGGCGCTGTCGGGGGTGTAGTGATAATCGAGGCCCGTCTCACCGATGCCAACCATCTTGGGGTGGCGGGTAAGGGCCACGAGGTCATCGACCGAAACCAGCGGCTGCTTTTCCACGCTCATCGGGTGGATGCCCGCGGCATAGAAAACACCCTCATGCGCCTCGGCAATGGCGCGCACCTTGGGTTCGTTTTCAAGCCGCGTGCAGATCGTGACCATGCGGGTGACGCCAGCTGCCGCCGCGCGGGCCACAACGTCACCCACCTCGCCGTCGAAATCGGCGAAGTCGAGGTGGCAGTGGCTGTCGACGATGGCGGGTGGCAGGGTCACGGAGGGTGTCTCAGGCTGTGGTGACGCCCTGCGCCACCTCTTCAATCTTGAACAGCATATCGAGGATCAATGCCGCAGGGTCAAGATTGACCGCCCGCCCATGGCGAATGCGCGCGCTCAGATCCTGCTGAAGCTGGGCCCAGCGGCGGGCGGCGCGATCATGTGGCGCAAGCTTGCCAATGAGCCGCGCCTCGCCGGGGGCGCCTTGCCGGTCGGGCTCGCCCAAAAGGCCCGCGCGGGCGGTGCGGGCGATGAATTGCTCTAGAAGGTCGATGACAAGCGGGAAGCGCACCTCGGCCCCTTTGCCCGCGCAGCTTTCGGCAAGCGCCAGCGCGGCGGGGCGGTCGATATGCGGCAGGCGCGAGAGGAGGGCGATCAGCTCGGCATAAAGCGCGAGGCCGTCGTGCATGGCAAGCCGCACGCCTTCGCCGACCGAGCCACCGGTGAGCGCGGCCATCGCCTCGCGTTCGTCGATATGAACGCCCGCCTGATCCATCGCCTCGGCCATCGCCTCGGCCCCCAGCGGCACGCAGCGCAATTCGCGGCAGCGCGAGCGGATCGTCGGCAGAAGGCGGGCGGGCTGATGGGCGATCAGAAGGATCGTTGTGCGGGCAGGGGGCTCTTCCAGCTCTTTCAGGATCGAATTGGCGGCGGTGACGTTCATCTCGTCGGCGGCATCAACGATCACCACCCGCCGTCCGCCATCGGTGGCCGACATATGGAAGAACTTCTTGAGATCGCGCACCGGCTCGGCCGTGATTTCGGATTGCAGCTTGCCGGTCTTTTCATTGACGGCCCGGCGGATCACCGCAAGGCGCGGGTGGCTACCTGCAAGGATCAGGCGGCGTTCGGGGTGATCGGGCGAGATGTCGAGGC
>JAHEBR010000105.1 GCA_024642185.1 Marivivens sp.
TGGGCGATAACGGGCTGGGGGATAGACTGGATGCGCTGCATCATGGCGGCGCAGCGGGCGAAGAGATCGGCGAAATAGGCGGCGCCCTTGTCGGACGCTTGGCGCCCGGCCTGCATTTCCTTGAGGTCATGGCCCGCGCAGAAGGCTTTGCCGGTGCCTGCGAGGATTACGGCGCGGATCGCGCGATCTTCGGCGATCTCGTCGAAGGCGCTGTGGAGGGCGGCGAGCATGGCGTCGGAGAGGGCATTCAGCCGCTCGGGGGCGTTCATGGTGAGCGTGGCGACGCCATTTTCATCGCTTCGCAGAAGCAGGTCCATCTTGTTCCTCCTCAAGATACAGGCCAAGTCTAGGGCAGGGCGCAAGGCGAGGAAAGACATGACCCTGAAGATGGACAAAAAGGCGCTGCAGGTTTTCTTGACCGAGCATTTTCCGCAAGTGGCCGAGGACTATGTGGTGGAGGAGGCGGGCGAGGAGCGGCTTGTTCTGCGGCTGGCCGTGGATCACCGGCATTTGCGGCCGGGCAATACCGTCTCGGGGCCGACGCTTTTTGCCTTGGCCGATGTGGCGGTCTATCTGGCGATCCTGTCGAGGATCGGGCCCGAGGCGCTGGCGGTGACGACGAATTGTTCGATTGATTTCATGCGCAAGCCCAAGGCCGATACCGACCTTTTGTGCGAGGTGCGGATCCTCAAGCTGGGGCGGGCGCTTGCGGTGAGTGAGGCCCATATCCGCAGTGCGGGGCAGGAGGAATTGGTCGCGCGGGCCGGTTTGACCTATGCGATCCCGCCGAAGGGGCCGAAATAGTTGGGGTAAAATAATACCGTTTTGCTAACCAATTGATTTTACGCGATTAATAAAGACTGGTGGCGCTTGACTGTGCATTTTGTGGCGCTATAACCCGCCCATCCCGATGACAGGCGCAGCTAGGCGCCCACTTAACTCTGGTGAGACATGAAAACCTTCTCTGCTACTCCGGCAGATATCGACAAGAAATGGATCCTGATCGACGCTGAAGGCGTTGTTCTGGGCCGTCTTGCGTCGATCATCGCCATGCGGCTTCGTGGCAAGCACAAGCCGTCCTTCACCCCCCACATGGACATGGGTGACAACGTGATCGTCATCAACGCTGAAAAGGTTCAGCTGACCGGCGACAAGCGTGAAAAGCCGAACTACTGGCACACCGGCCACCCGGGCGGCATCAAGTCGCGCACCACGGGCGAGATCCTCGAGGGTGCCCACCCCGAGCGCGTCATCAGCCAGGCCGTCAAGCGGATGCTGCCGGGCGGCCGTCTGAGCCGTCAGCAGATGACCCATCTGCGCGTCTTCGCCGGTACCGAGCACGGTATGGAAGCCCAGAAGCCCGAAGTTCTCGACGTCAAGTCGATGAACAAGAAAAACACGAGGGTCTGATAAATGGCTGAACAAATCAATTCTCTGGAAGAGCTCGGCGCTGTTGCCGTTGCTACTCCCGCCGCAGAAGTCGAGACCCCGCGCGAGCCGGTTCGCGACGCTCAGGGCCGCTCCTACGCCACCGGCAAGCGTAAAGACGCTGTTGCCCGTGTGTGGATCAAGCCGGGTTCCGGCAAGGTCACTGTGAACGGCAAGGAAATGGCCGCCTACTTCGCCCGTCCGGTGCTGCAGATGATCCTGCGCCAGCCGTTCCAGGTTGCCGGCGTGTCGGGCCAGTTTGACGTGACCGCCACCGTCAAGGGCGGCGGCCTCTCCGGCCAGGCCGGCGCTGTCAAGCACGGCATCTCGAAGGCGCTGCAGCTTTATGATCCCGCCCTGCGTGGCGCGCTCAAGGCCGCTGGCTTCCTCACCCGCGACAGCCGCGTGGTCGAGCGTAAGAAGTACGGCAAGGCCAAGGCCCGCAAGAGCTTCCAGTTCTCGAAGCGCTGATCCGTTTCAGGAACCTTTGGAAAAGCAAAAGGAAGGGCCGCGGTTTCGCGGCCCTTTTTCATTTCGAGGGATTTGACGATGTATACGCCGACCCATTTTCAAGAAACGGACGCAGCCGCCATCGAGGCAATGATCGAGGCTTATCCGTTGGCGGCCTTGGTGGCGCAGGCGCCTGATGGGCTTGTTGCGAACCATTTGCCGCTCCTGCGCGAGGGCGATGCTCTCGTCGGGCATATTGCGCTGGCGAATGATTTGCACCGGATCTTGGACGATGGCGCCGAGGTCTTGGCGATCTTTCGCGGCGAGGACAGCTACATCTCGCCGAACTGGTATCCGACCAAGGCGGAAACGCACAAAGCCGTGCCGACCTGGAACTATCAGGTTGTGCATGTCCACGGCCGGATCCGCTTTCAGCATGACCGCAAGACCAAGCTCGCTTTGGTGGGCAGGCTGACCAAGCGGCATGAGGAGGCGGAGAACGGCACGGCGGGCTGGCGCATGGCCGATGCACCGAAGGACTATCTCGAGGCGATGCTCGACAACATCGTGGCCTTCCGGATCGAGATTGTGCGGGTTCAAGCCAAGTCCAAGCTGAACCAGAATCGCGCCGATGCCGATTTCAACGCCGTCACCGAAGAGATGACAGGGCGCGGCAAGGCCGGGCTGGCTGCGCGGATGCAGGGCATCAAGAAGACCCGTTAGCGGTCAGGCGGGATGAGCCCCAGCCCGCGCAGATAGACGCCGATCCCCGATTCCAGAAGGTCTTCGGGCGGGAAGGGGGATTTCGTCCCCGGCGAGCCGCGGGCGAAAAGCTCGACCACGCCGTGGCTCATCGCCCAGATATGGGCGGCAAACATCTGCGGAGGGGGGCGCTTTTCGGGGGGGATGTGTTTGGAAAGCTCGGCTGCGGCCTTTTCGAGAACCCCAAGGCCGCGGCTGGCCACCTTGTTCAGCTCGGATGTCCGCTGGATCGAGATGCCGCTTTCGAACATCGCCACGTAATGGCCAGGGAAACGGCGCGCGAAGGCGAGATAGGCGCGGCCCGTGCCTTCGAAGGCCTTGAGCGCCGAAGGCAGGCCCTTGGCATAGGCCTCTTCCATCATCTCGGCGAAGATCTCATAGCCCTGATGGGCGGCGGCGGCGATCAGGTCTTCACGGCCCTCGAAATGGCGATAGACGGCGGCAGGTGTTACTCCGGCCACGCGGGCGGCCTCGGAGAGGGTGAAGCCGGTCGGGCCTTTTTCCTCGACGAGCCGCAAACAGGCGACGATCAGCGCCTCGCGCAGATTGCCGTGATGATAGCCCTGCTTAACCATGAAGCATCTCCGGCCCACCCGCGATCGCAGGGTCGGGCGGGGCCGACACGGCCGCATCCTTGCGCGCATAGTCGAGCTGCGAAAGCACGGCGCGGATCGCCGCCACCCGTGCCCGCCGCTTGTCGTCGCCACGGATCACGGTCCAGGGGGCGTGGGCGGTATGTGTGCGGGGCAGGGTTTCGGCAATGGCGGCGGTATAGGCGTCCCAGCGGTCGAGGCCCTCGACGTCGATCCGGCTCAGCTTCCACTGGCGTAATGGGTCGCTTTCGCGGTCGAGAAAGCGGTCAAGCTGGGTTGCCTGCCCGATGGTCAGCCAGATCTTGAAGAGGCGGATGCCGTCATCGACCAGCATCTTCTCAAAGTCCGGCACTTGGGCGAACCACGCCGCGCGCTGCTCGGGCGTGCAAAAGCCGAACACCTGTTCGACAACGCCGCGGTTATACCAGCTGCGGTCGAAAAAGACGATTTCACCCGCCGCAGGCAGATGCGCGATGTAGCGCTGGAAATACCACTGTGCCGCCTCGGTTTCGGTGGGCTTGGAAAGGGCCACGACCCGCGCGCCGCGAGGATTAAGATTCTTGCCGAACCTCTTGATTGTGCCGCCTTTTCCGGCCGCATCCCGCCCTTCGAAAACAATCGCGATGCGCTGGCCTCTGTCCTTGACCCAAGCCTGAAGCCGCGCCAGCTCGATCTGCAGCGCGTCCATCTCGGCCTCATAGGCCTTGCGCGGCCAGTCCTCGGCATAGGGATAGGACGGGTTCAGGATCGCCTTCTTGCCTTTGCCCTCAATCGCAGCCCTCAAGGCGGGATCGGCATTCTCGCGAAAGTGGCGGCTGATGGCGCCGTCAAAGGGAAGATCCATCATCAACTCCGGTGGCTTCCCCCCCAATATGGGGTCATGCCGCCTGCCGCGCAATCGCGCTGGCGTGTGGCGGCCTATTGTCCGATCTTCGCCAGATCGTAGGGCGTGCTTTGATAGATCTCGTTGATCCAGTTGCCATAAAGCAGATGCGCGTGGCTTCGCCAGCGGTTCTGGGGCGGCTGGGTGGGGTCGTCGTCGGGATAGTAGTTGGCGGGCACGTTGATCGGCGTGCCGTTCGAGACATCGCGATCATACTCTTCCTTGAGCGTGCCACTGTCATACTCAAAGTGGTTGAACACATAGAGCGCCCGCTTGCCCGCATCCTCGATCAGGCAGGGACCGCTGTCATTGCTGTCGATCAGGAGGTTGAGATCGGGGACCTTTGCCACATCCTCGCGCCGGATCTCGGTCCAGCGGCTCACGGGCACGACCATATCGTCGGAAAAGCCGCGCAGGAAGGGCGAGGCAGGCGCAAGGTTGGCATGGCGGAAACAGCCGAAGGCCTTGTGATCGAGCATGATCTTGGGAACGTCATGGAAATGATAGGCCATCGCCATTCCGCCCCAGCAGACGCCGAAGGTGGAATGCACATGGGTCTGGGTCCAGTCAAAAACCTCGCGAAGCTCTTCCCAGTAGGTCACTTCTTCAAAAGGCAAATGCTCGATCGGCGCGCCGGTGATGATCAGCCCGTCAAACCTCTCGCCCGCCGCCTTCACGTCCGAGAAGGGACGGTAGAACTCTTCCATATGCTCGGCCGCGGTATTGCGGGCCTGATGCTCCGACATCCGGATGAGGCTCAGCTCGACCTGCAGGGGCGTGGCGCCGATCAGGCGGGCGAACTGATTCTCGGTCTGGATCTTCTTCGGCATCAGGTTGAGCAGGCCGATCCGCAGGGGCCGGATATCCTGATGCGAGGCGCGGTCGTCCGACATCACCATCACGCCCTCTTTGGAGAGGACGGAATAGGCGGGCAGATTCTCGGGCAGTTTGATGGGCATTTGCTCAGGTCCGGTAGGTGCGAAAAGAGGAGATAGGCCGGTCAGCCCCGCATCTCAAGGGCGCGGGCGATGACGTCATCAAAGTCTTGCGCGGATCTGACGGCCATCATGTCTTCCGCCGTGACCGTCAGGCCCCAGCGGCGGGCCATCGCCGCATAGCGCGGCTGGCGGTGGGCCAGCGCGCGGGCATAGGTCCAGCGGATAAATGCGTCGGGATCGACCTTATCGGGGGCCTTGCCGGTCTCGGCGAGGTATTCCGCCCAAGCTGCCTCGAGAAACTCGGGCTGATAGGCCATCGGTTTCGGCGCGCGGTCAAAGCGGCGGACAAGCTCGGCCGTGTGCGCCTCGCTGCCTTTGATCCAGACCATGAGCGTCTGCGCGGCCAGCTCGGACATAATCGGATCGTTCGAATCCTCGGGATCGACCCACTCGCAGATCGACCCGCCCGTATCGCAGACGAAATGCGGATAGCCGTAAAGCGCCTCGGCGCGGCGGATGAAATAGCCGGTGTCCATCAGCGCCGAAATCTCGGCCTTGCGAAACTGTTCCTGCCGCTCGCGGTAGACATCCATGGGCAAGCCGCCGAGGGCGGGATCGCCCGGTTTGCCGAGATAGGAGGCGACGGGTGTGAGATTGTTGAAGGTGATGTTCGAGCCGAGATAGATCGAATCCGTCATCAGAAGCTCGCGCAGGAACGGAACCTTCATCGCCTCGCGCTTGGCGTTGTCGACGATCAGCTCGCCCATATAGCGGGTGCCGATCCGGTAATCGATCGAGTAGTGGAACCAGTGCCCCTCGGCCCGCAGGATATTGGAAACATGCGTCTTTCCCAGTCCGGACATGCCGAACAGGAGGACGTGTTTGCGCGGCGCGGCGCGCCAGTCTTGGGCCGTTTCATAGATCATGGCAATTGCCTAGCGGGGGGCCGATCCGAGGTCCAGCATTATCTGGCGCGGCGCAAGAGCCGCCCGTCGATGACCAGAAGGCCAAGCGCGATCACGGCAAAGCCCAGATAGGCGTTGGGTGCGAGGGTCTCGCCATAAACGATGGCCCCGAGGACGATGGCAATCGGCGCGATCAGGAGGGTGACGAGGCTGAGATTGCCCGCGCCCGCCATGATCAGGACGCGGTAGAACAGGAGGTAGGCGACCGCCGAGGCCATGACCCCCAGATAGAGCAGCCCCGCCCATGTGGTTGCCGCCAGATCGACGCTTGGGATGCCGTCGAAAGTCAGGGCCAGCGGGATCATGATGAGGCTCGAGACGGTGAGGGTCGAGGCGGCGCCGACCTCGGCCCGAAGCCCCGCCATGGCAAAGCGCCCCACCGCACCGGCCACCGCATAGCTCATCGTGGCACAAACCACGGCGATCTGGCCGAGCGAGAAGGGGTCGAGCTGTTTCAGCGACGAGATACCGATTGCGAGGACGACGCCGATGAAACCCAAGGCCACACCGCCAAGTTTGCGCAAGGTGAGCCGCTCATCGGCAAAGACGAGCGCCGCCAGAAGCACCGTGAAGATCGCCGTCATCGAATTGAGAATGCCGGCGAGGCCAGAGGGGATATGCTGCTGCCCCCAGACGATCAGGGTAAAGGGCACGACGTTGTTCAGAACGCTCGACAAGGCGATCAGGGCCCAGCGTTTGCCCCCCTTCGGCAGCGGCAGGCCGCGCGCAAAGACCCAGAGCCAGAGGATCGCAGCGCCGGTGACAACGCGGAAGGCCACGACCGTGAACACCGGCACCTCTTCGAGCACCGCTCTGTTCGACAGGAAAGAGCCGCCCCAGATTGCGCTGAGCACAAAGAGGAGAAGCCAGCCTTCGAGGGAAAGGGTCTTTTGCTGTGTCATGCCGGCACGCTATGGCCGCGCCAACCTTCTCGCAATCCGTTTCCTGCGGCTTCTCAGGCCTTGGCCGAGCGGGTGATGTTGATCCAGTTGCCCGCGAAGATCAGCGCCGCACCGAGGAAGACCAAGGCATCGAGCGGTTCGCTGTAGAAAAGCGCGCCGACGATGGCGATCACCGGCAGGCGTGCGAAATCTATCGGCATGACGATCGAGGCCGGGGCGATGCGAAGGGCGTTGGTCAGGCAGAAATGCGCAAGAAGCCCCGCGCAGCCGATGAGGAAAA
>JAHEBR010000106.1 GCA_024642185.1 Marivivens sp.
GATTGGGATCCGTTCCGCCTCTCCGAGGCGCTCAACTGGCATCTCAAGCCCGCCCCGGTGGCGATCACCGCCTGCGCCCGCGTGGCGGACGATTGGCACGCGCGGTTTTCGGCCATCGAGCGGCGCTATCTCTTCCGGCTCGTCAGCCGCCGGGCACCGCTAACGGTCGAGGCGGGCCTCGCATGGCGGGTGAACCATCCCCTAAGCCTTGGGCCCATGCAGGAAGCGGCCAACCACCTGATCGGCAAGCACGATTTCACCACCTTCCGTTCGTCGATCTGTCAGGCCGAAAGCCCCGTGAAGACGCTCGACGAGCTGCGGATCGAGGAAATCGCCCGCCCCGATGGCGCCGAGTTCCGCTTTCATGTGCGGGCGCGGTCGTTCCTGCACAATCAGGTGCGCAGCTTTGTCGGCACGCTCGAGCGGGTCGGCGCGGGGGCTTGGACGCCTCAGGACGTCAAAGCCGCGCTTGAGGCCCGCGACCGCGCGGCCTGTGGCCCGGTCTGCCCGCCGGACGGGCTCTATCTGGCGGGCGTCGGCTATCTCGCGGATCCCTTCGGCGGAGCATAGGCGGGGCTCCGCCGCTCAAGGAATGCGCGTTTTCTTTGCCGCCTTCATGGGTTAGGACAATAGAGCCTGTCTGCCTGTTGCCCCGCGAGGAGAATCCCCGTGGCCCTTATGGTCCGCCCTGTTGCCGGAATTCTCGTGCTCACCCTGTGCGCCCTGCCCGCGCTGTCACAAGATATCCGGTTCCGTATCACCGAAAACAGCACCCTCAGGCCCTCCCTCGAGGCGGCTTCGCTGCTTGTAGCGCAAGAGGCGAGCGGCGAGGCGTCGGCTCAGGACATCGTCGCCGCTGCGCGCGCTGATTATCCCCGCCTCCTCGCCGCGCTCTATGCTGATGGGTATTTTGGCGCCACGGTATCCATCCTTGTTGACGGGCGCGAAGCGGCAAGCATCGCGCCGCTTGACGCCCCGTCGAGCATCCGCGGCGTCGAGATTATCGTCACGCCGGGGCCAGCCTTCAGTTTTGGCGCAACCGAGGCCTCACCGCTTCCCGAAGGCGCGGATATGCCTGCGGCGTTCGCCACCGGCCTGCCTGCCAGCACAGACGCGATCCGCGAGGCCGCGCGCGCGGGCATTCAAGCTTGGCGCAATGCAGGCCATGCCAAGGCCGCACTCGAGAGCCAGCGCGTCATTGCCGATCACAGGGAAAGCCAACTCGACGTCAGCCTTGGGTTCGCGCCGGGCGCGCGCCTTGCCTTTGGACCCGTAGCCGTCGAGGGCAACAGCGCCGTTTCCGATGACCGCATCCGCGAAATTGCCGGCCTTCCCCAAGGCGCCGTCTATAGCCCTGCCGAAATCGACCGCGCCCTCGCGCGACTGCGCCGCGCCGGAGCCTTCCGCGCCGTGAGCCTGACCGAAGCCGACGAAGCGACCGCCGATCTCGCCTTGCCGACCACCTTGAATGTCGTGGAGGAAAAGCCCCGCCGGCTTGGCTTCGGGGCCGAGCTGACCTCTTTCGACGGCCTCGCGCTCAGCGCCTACTGGATGCACCGCAATCTCCTTGGCGGGTCGGAAAACCTGCGGATCGACGGCTCGGTCGAGGGGATCGGCGGGGCAACCGGTGCGCTCGATGCGCGGCTTGGCGCGGCTTTCGTTCGGCCGGCAACACTCGGTGCCGACACGGATCTTCTTGCCGGAGCCGAAATCCTCCATCGCGAAGACCCGCTCTACAGCATGAATTCGGCCAGCCTCGATGTTGGCTTGCGCCGCCGGTTCAGCGAAGCGCTGCAACTCAGCCTTGCCGTGGGCGCAAAGACAGCGCAGATCAGCGACGATCTGGGCAGCCGCGGCTATACCGTCCTGACCCTGCCCGGTACGGCCACCTTCGACAGACGCGACAATGCCATAGACGCGCAGAAGGGCTATTTCCTTGACGCAAAAGCAACCCCGTTTCTCAGCCTCTCGGGCGATGCGGCAACTGGCCTTCGGCTCTGGACGGAAGGCCGCGCCTATTTCACCCCGGGCGAGACTGGCAAGCTGACCTTCGCCCTGCGCGGCCAGCTTGGTTCGGTAATGGGGCCCGATCTCCTGACCGCTCCGCCCGACTATCTCTTCTTCTCGGGCGGCGGCGGGACCGTGCGGGGCCAGCCCTATCAATCGCTCGCCATTGATCTGGGCGGTGGCGACCGTATCGGCGGGCTGAGCCTTGCGGCTCTTTCGGCGGAACTCCGCGCCAGCGTGACTGACACGATCGGCATCGTCGGCTTTGCCGATGCCGGCTATGTCGGCGCAAGCGCCCTGCCCCTTGCGGATGGAGACTGGCACGCGGGAGCAGGCATCGGCATCCGATACCAGACGGGCCTTGGCCCGCTGCGGCTTGACGTAGCGACCCCGGTCACTGGTGCGGGTGCGGGACAGTCGGTCAATATCTACATCGGCATCGGGCAGGCCTTCTGATGCGCCGGTTTCTTCTCCTTTTGGGCCTTCTTTTGCCGTTCGCCGCACTGGCGCAGGACGAAAGCGACAAGGATTTCCTCACCCGTTTCTTGGAGCGTTCGCTTTCTGGCAGTGGACGTCAGATCGAGATTGATGGCTTTGCCGGCGCCCTCAGTTCGGAAGCCCGTTTTGAGCGCCTGACTGTCTCGGACACGCAGGGCGCATGGCTTGTAATCGAAGGCGGGCGCCTGAACTGGGATCGCGGTGCTCTTATAGCGGGCCGCATCGATATAGACCGGCTTGCCGCGGAGGTTGTCCATCTGATCCGCTGGCCAGTCGCCTCGACAGACCCAATCAAGCCCGAAGCGACACCCTTTGCCCTACCTGACCTGCCCGTTTCGGTAGATGTCGGCGCATTGAATGTCGAACGCATTTCGATTGCAGAGGGGATTGCAGGGGCTCCCGTCGAACTGAGCCTTTCGGGCGCGCTGGCGCTCGGCGGCGGCGAGGGCTCCGCGCAACTCTTGTCGCAACGGATCGATGGAGGGATTGGCGCATTCGCTTTGGAGGCCCGCTACTCCAACGAGAGCCGCATTCTCAAAGCCTATCTCGACCTTGACGAGGGCGAAGGTGGACTTGCGGCCAAGGCGCTTGGCATTGCCGGAACGCCCGCGCTGCACCTGACCCTCGGCGGTGAGGCGCCGGTCGACGCCTTCGCAGCGACGCTCACGCTCGATACTGACGGCGCGCGGCGGCTCGAGGGCAGGATCGCTTTCGGCCTCGGGGAAGAGGCGCAATATGATCTGGCGCTCTCAGGGGATATTTCGGCGCTGTTTCTGCCGGAATACCGGCCATTCTTTGGGCAGCATGTCGAGCTGACAACCTCGGCCATGCGGCGCAGCACGGGCCAGTTGGTCCTGTCGGATTTGTCTCTGTCAAGCCGCAGTCTTGTTCTCCAAGGATCGGCCAGACTTACTCCCGCCGGGTGGCCTGAACGATTTGATCTAGAGGGCAAACTTGCAGATCCCGAGGGTGCCCCTGTGCTCTTGCCGCTGGCGGGCCCGGCCACGACTGTCGCCTCGGCCGACCTGTTTCTGGCCTACGATGCCGGCAAAGGGGATATGTGGAGCGCAACACTTCGCGCCGACAATATTGGTCGCCCCGGTTTTTCTGCGACCACAGCTTTGATCGAGGGCAGCGGAACCATCACCCAAGGCGAAGACGAAGCCCCGCGCCGCTTTGACGGCACGATTGCCTATCGCGCCGAGGGCGTTGCCTTTTCCGATCAAGAGCTTTCGGCGGCACTTGGCGACCGGCTCAGCGGGGGAGTGCAACTTTCGCATATCGATGGCCAGCCGTTCCGTGTTCGAAGCCTGACGTTGGAAGGGCCGGGGATTGGCCTTAGCGCCAATGCGGACATCTCCGGGGCGGGCGAGGATTTCATGGTCCGAACCGATGCCTCGTTTGACATCGCGAGCCTCGAGCGCTTTTCGTTACTCACCGGTCGCGACCTGTCGGGCGCGGCAAAGGCAACCCTGAGCGGGAACATTCAGCCCACCGACCTGTCGTTCAACCTGTGGCTCAACGCCGAGACCAATGGGCTGGCGGTTGGTCTTGCCAGCCTTGATCCTCTACTGACCGAACGGACGGCAGGGAGCGCTCGCCTCATCCGTGACGGGGCCGGCGCCCGCGTCGAGGGGCTGAATATCCAAAGCGGCGCGTTTGCGGCCAAAGGCGCGCTTTCGCTCACCAGTCAAAGCCTTGAGGCCGACCTGCGGATTGATCTTGCAGACCTCGCTCTGGTTGTTCCGGGCGTCGATGGCCCGGCAACCTTCGAGATTATCGCCCGGCCAGAGGCCGACGGCGCCACCTCCCTTGCCCTATCCGTCGCCGGGGCGGGCGAGGAATTGGCGCTGACAGGCCAAATCTCTGCCGATGCCCCCCGCGAGTTCCGTGGCACGGCGAAGGCGTCTTCCCGGGATCTTTCACGCCTCGCTTCCCTTGCCGGCATCCAGATCGGCGGGCAGGCGGAAGCAACGGTCAACGGCCGCGCCACTCTGGATTTCTCGGATTTTGCGATCGCCGCCGAGGCCACAACGTCAGATCTGAAGCTGGCAACCGACATTCTGGACCCGCTTCTCGCTGGCGCAGGCAAAATTGAGGTTATCGTGGAACGGCGCGATGGGACGTCAATCTTCGTTCCATCCCTTTCGGCAGAGACCGCCAACCTGTCCCTCTCCGGCAGCCTCACCCAGATGACAGACGGACCCAAGGCCGAATTCAGCGCCCGCATCGCAGACATGGCGTTGATCGCATCGGACTTCGCCGGGCCCCTCGAAGCAAAAGGCGCAGCGACCCGCGGGGACGATGGGCTTTGGCAGCTACAGAGCACCAGCTTGTCTGGCCCGGGAGGTCTGCAGGCCGATATTGGTGGCAGCGTGGGCGAAGATCTGGTTGCCGATCTGCGTCTGTCCGGGGCGTTGCCTCTTGGCCTTATGAACCAAATCCTTGAGCCACGCCGCGCCGCAGGCATGGTGCGCTTTGATCTGGGGCTACGGGGCAGATTGGACGCCAATATCCTCGGCGGCTTGAGTGGCACGCTATCTCTTGCCGAGGGCCGGCTTGCCGATCCTCTTCTGGGGCAATCAATCGAAGGGCTAGGTGGGGCTGCCAGCTTCGAAGGCGGTAGTGTCAGGATCGACCTCTCGGGAACCTCTCCGGCAGGCGGCGATGCAAGGCTGAGTGGGGTGGTGGGCGTTTCAGCCCCGATCTCTGCGGATCTTGGCCTGCAGCTGTCCGGCTGGGTATTGCGCGATCCGACATTGTATCAGACCACGCTCGACGGCGCGCTGGGGATCTCGGGTCCGTTGACGGGCGGGGCGCTCATATCGGGCGAAGTTCGGCTCGGAACGACAGAGCTGCGTGTTCCGTCGTCCAGCATCAGCGCCGCAGGCGATATTCCAGAGATCACCCATATCGGGGCTTCACCAGACATCACAGAGACCCTTGCGCGGGCAGGCCTGACCAAAGCGGCCAACACCGGCGGCGGCCGAGGTGTTCCCTACGGCCTCAATATCCGCATCCTTGCGCCCGAGCAGGTTTTTGTGCGCGGTCGAGGGCTCGACGCCGAGCTTGGGGGCGCCCTGACGTTGGGAGGATCGACAGCTGAAATCGCGCCAGTGGGCCGCCTTGATCTGATCCGGGGCAGGCTTGATATCCTGCAGCAACGTTTCAATCTCACTCAAGGCTCGGCCGATATCCGTGGCGACCTGATGCCCGAGATTCAGCTTACCGCGACAACAACTGCGCGAAGTGGAACGATCGTAAACCTGAGCGTTGCGGGAAGCCTCGATTCACCCGATTTTGTGCTGTCGTCGACGCCTGATCTGCCGCAGGACGAGATTATCTCGCAGCTTCTTTTCGGTCGCGGCATCGACCAGATTTCCCCGCTGCAAGCGGTCCAACTTGCCTCCGCGGTCGCAACCCTCGCGGGTCGTGGCGGTGCCGGTCTTGTTGACAACCTTCGTCAGCGGTTTGGCCTTGATGATCTGGACATCAGTTCCAACCCCGAAGGCGACACGACCTTCCGGGTTGGCAAATATTTTGGCGAAAACCTGTATTCCGATGTCGCCGTTTCGAGCGGTGGCCAGAGCGAGTTGAGCCTGAACCTTGATCTGTCAGAAACCCTGACCGCCAAGGGCAGTATCGACAGCGAGGGCCAGACCAGCCTCGGTATCTTCTTCGAGCGCGACTATTAAAGAAAAGCGGCGGCCTCAGGGGCCGCCGCTTTGAATGGTGCGATGGGCCTTTACGCCGTCACTTCAAGAAGCGCCTCGGCCTCGTGGAACGGGCAGGCCACCTTGTGATCTTCCCCAGGGATAGTGATCATTTTCGGACGCTCGCCCGCGCAGCTGGCCTGCGCCTTGCGGCAGCGGGTGCGGAAGACGCAGCCCGAGGGCGGGTTCATCGGCGAGGGCAACTCGCCCACGATAACCTCGCGCGGGCGCGCCTTCTCGAGCTTGGGATCGGGGATCGGCACCGACGAAATGAGCGCTTGGGTATAGGGATGCTCGGGCTTCGTGGTCAGGCGATCGGCGTCGCCCTCTTCCATGATCCGGCCCAGATACATCACGCCGATCCGGTCGGAGATGTGCTTTACCACCGACAGGTCGTGGGCGATGAAGATCATCGACAGGCCCATGTCGCGCTGCAACTCCATCAGGAGGTTGATCACCTGCGCCTGCACCGACACGTCGAGCGCCGAAACAGGCTCGTCGCAGATCACCAGCTTGGGTTCGAGGATCAGCGCGCGGGCGATGCCGATACGCTGGCACTGGCCGCCCGAAAACTCGTGCGGATAGCGGTTGATGAGGTTGGGCAGAAGACCCACGCGCTCCATGAGCTTGGCGACGCGCTGCTTCACCTCGGCCCGCGGCGTCTTGGGGAAGTGCGTGACGAGCGGCTCGGCGATGATCTCGCCCACGGTCATGCGCGGGTTGAGCGCGGCCAGAGGATCCTGGAAGATCATCTGCACATCGCGGCGATGGGCGCGGCGCTCGCCGGCTTCCATCGCGGCAAGGTCTTTGCCCTCAAACAGGATCTTGCCACCCGAGGTCGGCACGGTGCCGATGATCGCGCGGGCGAGGGTCGATT
>JAHEBR010000107.1 GCA_024642185.1 Marivivens sp.
GGTGGGTTTCAGGCCCGTCTAGCACCCGTGGGCAAACAAGGGCAAGGCCGAGCGCCGGGGCAGGGCCAATTGCGACTGGTTTTCAGACGCATTCTATGCGAATTGACAGGTAGCGATGATGTAGAGCGCCTTGAGCCGATGAATGATGTGATGGAACAGCGGGGAAACCACTGGCTTGCCGGGGCGGGCTTGCGCCCGACGCGACAGCGGCTGGCCCTTGCATCTCTTCTCGTCGGAGACGGTGAAAACCGGCACGTCACCGCCGAAAGCCTCTTCGAGGCGGCCCACGCGTCGGGAGAAAGCGTTTCGCTTGCGACTGTCTACAACACGCTCAAGGCCTTTTGCGACGCGGGCCTCCTGCGCGAGATCACCATCGACGGTTCGAAAAGCTATTTCGATACGGATATCAGCGATCACCCTCACTATTACTGGGAGGACACCGGCGCCTTCACCGATGCGCCGGTCGAAGAGCTCCAGATCCGCAATCTGCCGCCCGCTCCGCAAGGATCGACGATTTCGGGTGTTGATGTGGTGATCCGGCTGCGCCGCACCTAGGCATGCGTCAAAACCACTGGCCAGGCTCCATCAATCCCAGCTCAAGAAGCTGCTGTGAGTGCCATTCAAAGCGGACAGAATTGCGCCATTTGTAGGTTTGGATCGCAAAGGCCGAACTTGGGTTCCGCTTGAGGGCCTTCGCCGTTCGGAACGAACAGATCGCGGCAGTCAGATTATGGTGCCAAGGGCAGGAATAGGTATTCAGTTCCTCGTCATTCAGCGTGTGCCCGACGCGAAGCTCGAGCCCCGGCTTCGCCCGAAAGATGCCGATCCGGTCGATCCGGCGCTTTTCAACCGGGACAAATTCCTCGAACCGCCAGCGCAGCCCGCCGTGGAAATCAAGCTGCCGCTCGCGAGGGTGGCCGTCTTCATCGTTGCGTGCGAGCGCATAATAGCCGGTGCGATCGAGATAGGTGTCGTCCAGATTTACCGCGCGGGGATAGGCGTCGAGATCGCCGGCATAAAGATCGATCACATAGGTCAGCATCGCCTCGCGCCGCTCTTCGGTATGAAACGTCAGCATTTCCCCGATCGTGCGATGTTCGCAAAAGGGGAAGAACAGGTATTCCGCATTGAAACAGTAATAAAGCCAGATTCCCGGCGCGGCGTTGATCACTGCATTGATCGTATCGATGACAGCTAAATCGCTTCGGACATCGTGATCGACACGTTGTACCTTCGCCGGAAGAGCGAGGTCACGAGCCAGATCATGGGCGGCAAACAAAACGACCTGTTTGAAACCGAGGTCAAGGTGATGCCGGATCGTCGAGGCAATCTCGACCTCGTCCTCGGCCAGAACAAGCGCGACCGGCCCTTTGGCAAGGCTTTCGACACCTTCCTTGAGGAAATGGTCCAGGCTCGGGTGGTGGGTCACTGCTTCGGTCTCTCGATTTTCCAGACGTTAGGAGGATACGGGTCCGCATTGCAAGCCGGAGGGCGAGGCGTTAGGTACAGCCAATTCCCGATCCTCGCCGCCAGAAACCCCTGCCCATGTCCGAACCCAAGAAGCTCTTCATCAAGACCTACGGCTGTCAGATGAACGTCTATGACAGCGAACGCATGGCCGAGGCGCTGGGCGGCAAGGGTTATGTCGAGACCAAGGTGCAGGAAGAGGCGGACATGATCCTTCTCAACACCTGCCACATCCGCGAGAAGGCGGCCGAGAAGGTCTATTCCGATCTGGGGCGTCTGCGGCCCCTGAAAGAGGCCAAGCCCGATCTCAAGATCGGCGTGGCCGGCTGCGTGGCGCAGGCCGAAGGCGAAGAGATCATGCGCCGCGCGCCGCTTGTCGATCTGGTGGTCGGCCCGCAGAGCTATCACCGACTGCCGGCGATGGAGGATGCGGTGCGACGCGGCGGCAAGGCGCTCGACACCGATTTCCCCGAAGAGGACAAGTTTGAAAAGCTGAAAGGCCGCCCCAAGGCCCATCGCGGCCCGACCGCTTTCCTCACCGTTCAGGAAGGCTGCGACAAATTCTGCGCCTTCTGCGTTGTGCCATATACGCGCGGCGCCGAAGTGAGCCGCCCCGCAGACCGCATCCTGCGCGAGGCGCACGAGCTTGTGGAGGCGGGCGTGCGCGAGATCACGCTTCTGGGGCAGAATGTGAATGCCTATCACGGCCACGAAGGCGGGCTTGCGGGGCTGATCTGGGCGCTGGCCGAGATCGACGGGCTCGAGCGGATCCGCTTCACCACCTCGCATCCCAACGACATGGACGAGGCCCTCGTCGCCGCGATTGGCGAATGCGGCAAGCTTATGCCCTATCTGCACCTGCCGGTTCAGTCGGGCAGCGACCGCATCCTCAAGGCGATGAACCGCAAGCATACGGCGGCGGAATATCTCGACCTGATCGGGCGTATCCGCGCCGCGCGGCCCGATCTTCTCTTGTCGAGCGATTTCATCGTCGGCTTTCCCGGTGAGACCGATCAGGATTTCGAAGCGACGATGGATCTGATCCGAACCGTGAATTTCGGGCAGGCCTATTCCTTCAAATACTCTTCCCGCCCCGGCACCCCCGCCGCCGAAAAGGCGCAGCTTCCCGAGGCTGTGAAAAACGAACGTCTTGCCCGTCTTCAGGCACTTCTGACCGAGCAGCAGCGCGCCGCCCAGAACAGCATGGTCGGGCGCGAGGTCGGGGTGCTTTTTGAAAAGGCCGGGCGGCTCAAGGGACAGATGATCGGAAAGTCGGACTTTCTCCATGCCGTCTATGTTCAGGCGCCGATCGAGGCGCTCGGCCAGATCCGCCGTGTGCGGATCACCGAAAGCGCCCCGAATTCGCTTGGCGGCGTCCTGATCGACTGAGTCGCGGCCGAGTCGCCGCAAGACCCAATTCTGCCACATTTGGAATCGACTTTGCCGGCCCCCCGGACAATTGGGGCCGCCCTCACCTATTGTCGCTGTTTCGCTCACAAAAATGGGGCGAAATTGGGCAAAAGTTGCATGAACCACGGCAAAATTGAGATGGAAATCTGGCGTTTGTGTGTTTCGGGCGCTGGCCGAGTGGCCAAGTGATCCGAGTAATAGGGAGGCCAGCCGTGGCCGTTCAGAACCAGAAGAAGCTGCAAGGAATGATGCGTTCGGTCATCGGTGGGGGCGCCGCGACCGCAATGTTCATTGCTGCCTTTATGGGAACGGCGTCGGCCCAGGATTCCCGCGTAGTGAGTAGCGAACGCTATATCCCCACCATTTGGATCGATCCTGACGGCTGTGAACACTGGGCCATGGACGACGGTGCTGAGGGCTATATGGATGCTCGTCGCAGACGTGACGGCTCCGCTGTTTGTCACCGGAGTGAAATCTGTGGGCTTGTCCCGACAGACCAACTCTTTGCGACAGACAAGTACTACGTCAGCGCAGGTGGCCGGGAGAGCCTCCGCCGCTTCTTCACCGAAGCGAATGCGGTTGCTTTCCTGATCTATGGCCACACCGACAGCCGTGCCTCGGACGAATACAACATGGTTCTCTCCATGAACCGGGCCAACGCGGTTGCCTCTGTTGCGCGAGAAGTGGGTGCGCGCGTCGTCGACGTGCGTGGTTTTGGCGAGCGTAGCCCGCGCGCCAGCAATTCAACCGCAGACGGGATGCAGCAAAATCGCCGCGTCGAGATTTATTGCCTGCGGTGAGGAGGGATCATCATGAAACTTGTTAAAGCACTTCTTCTCACTACTTTCGCCGTTTCTGTCTCGGCTTGCTCGGGCAAAGGCGAACTTTTCTACGGCAGCGCTTACGGCGGCGGCGTCCAGGCCAGTGCCTCGGATGAGGGTTCGACCGGTACTGGCTCTGGTTCGCCTGAAACCACAAGTGAAAGCAATGGCGGCACCAGCAACGGTTCCGACAATGGTCAGAACGGCTCCAGCAATGGCGGCGACAGCGGCCAGAGCGGTGACGGCAACGGCGGCGACAACGGCCAGAGCGGCAACGGTGATGGCGGCGACAGCGGCCAGAACGGTGACGGCAACGGTTCCGACAATGGTCAGAACGGTTCCAGCAATGGCGGCGACAACGGCCAGAGCGGCAACGGTGATGGCGGCGACAACGGCCAGAACGGTGACGGCGCCAATGCCCCCGAGACCAACGATGAAGAAGGCGGCGAATGCGGCAAAGCCAAAGGCCACGCCTATGGTCTCTGCGATGAGGAGCCTGAAAACTTCGGTGGTGGCGAAGATGGCAAGGGCAAGGGCGCCCCGGCCTTCAAGGGCGGAAAGTAACAGGCTGAGACCATGAAGACGCTTCACACGATAATCTTTGCGCTAGCTGCTTCGGGTCTTGCCGGCTGTGTCGGTCCGGTCCACCCGGTGGTGGGGGCCGACAAGGGAGACGACCTTGGGATTAATTCCCATCCGCTCGAAACCCTGGTTGCCGGGATCTGGATTGATCCGGATGGCTGTGATCACTGGATTATCGATGACGGCGTCGAAGGTTATCTCTCCCCCCGCCTGACACCGGATGGCATTCCGGTTTGCTCGGGGCTCGGTGTCGAAGACAACGCCTATGCCCCGTTCAAGGATGGAACCTTCATACCTGATCCTCTCTGATCCCTCGAAGAGGTTGGGGGCACGGGCCGCGGCGAAAGCTGCGGCCCGTTCACTTTCCGGCCCCAGATTG
The DNA here is from genome assembly GCA_024642185.1 of Marivivens sp. Taxonomy (GTDB): domain Bacteria; phylum Pseudomonadota; class Alphaproteobacteria; order Rhodobacterales; family Rhodobacteraceae; genus RFZI01. Next base: position 4,660 of record JAHEBR010000107.1, read on the forward strand.
TGACAATCGCATGGTTTGCCTTGCGAAGCCCCGCGTTCCTTGCCACCATCAAATCAAACCCCGCAGAAGGATATATATTTGGCTTCGAGCATTCTGACCCCGCCAGCCGTCGCACCCGACATCGCAGAAACGGTCATCGAATTTCCTGACAATTTCCTGCTGATCGATCTTTGCGGCGCCCATGACCGACATCTGGCGCGGATCGAGGAAATGCTGGGGGTTCAGATTCTGCGCCGTGGCAATCGCCTCGCCGTGGTTGGCGAAGAGGGCCCGCGCAAGGCGGCGGTGACGGTTCTTGAAAATCTCTATCAGCGGCTAGAGGCCGGCCGCAGCATCGAAGGCGGCGATATCGACCGCGAGCTTCGGATGGGCTCGTCGGAGAAAGGCGTCGCACCCCAAAACGGAGACCAGATGGAGATGTTCAGCGGTGGGCGGGTCGAGATCAAGACGCGCCGCAAGGTTGTCGAGCCTCGGACCGAGGCGCAAAAGGCTTATGTCAAAAGCCTTTTCGAAAACGAGCTGAATTTCGGCATCGGCCCCGCGGGCACCGGCAAGACCTATCTCGCCGTTGCGGTGGGCGTGTCGATGTTCATCGAGGGCAAGGTTGACCGGATCATCCTCTCGCGCCCCGCGGTCGAGGCAGGCGAAAAGCTTGGCTATCTGCCGGGCGACATGAAGGACAAGGTCGATCCCTATATGCAGCCGCTCTATGACGCGCTGAACGATTTCCTGCCGGGCAAGCAGGCCGCCAAGCTGATCGAGGAAAAGCGGATCGAGATTGCGCCTCTGGCCTTCATGCGCGGCCGCACCCTGTCCAACGCCTATGTCGTGCTCGACGAGGCCCAGAACGCCACGACGATGCAGATGAAGATGTTCCTCACGCGCCTTGGCGAGGGCAGCCGCATGGTCATCACCGGCGACCGCACGCAGGTCGATCTGCCGCGGGGCGTCGATTCCGGCCTCGCGGATGCGGAACGGCTCCTGAAGGGTATCCCCAAGATTTCCTTCAGCTATTTCACCTCGAAAGACGTCGTCCGCCACCCCCTCGTGGCGGCGATCATCGAGGCCTACGAGGCGGACGCCTCCTAGGCCCGCTCAAGATCAGGCAACCAATAGAGGCCGGTCAATGACCATAGCGCGTCAACTCAAACCCGCAGAGCGGATCTATCGCGGTGGCCGCACGACACCCGAAAGGTGGGCCACTTGGGAGCCTCGGGTCGGCGATATTCTTGTCTGCACACCCCCCAAGAGCGGGACGACATGGACGCAGACCATCTTGACGATGCTCGTTAATGGCGGCCCGGATTTGCCTGGCAAAGTGCCAGAGCTGTCGCCTTGGGTCGATGCAGACCTCGGCGTTTCGGCCGAAGAAGTGCGGGCGGCGCTCGATCGGCAAACGGGGCGGCGGGTGGTTAAGACACACACGCCTGCGGATGGCTTTCCGGTCTGGGAAGGTGTCACCGTGGTCGCTGTTTATCGGCATCCGCTCGACGTCTTCTTTTCGCTCCGCAAACACCTCGCCAATATGCGCGATCTTCCGGCGGATGATCCCGGCCTTGCGCCAGTGGCCCAGTCGCTGGCCCTGTTTCGCGACGCTGATACGAACATTGAAGATTTCGATCGCGATTGTATCGCGTCCATTGCGCTTCATCATAACAAGACGGCTTTGTCGGGCAGGCTTCCCGACGTGAAAGCCTTTCACTATGCCGACATGATCCTCGATGGACGCAGGGCGGTCGAACAGCTGGCGGCCGCTGCGGGGATCGAAGCCGATGCTGCGCTGATCGATCGGGTCGCCGAGGCCACGAGTTTTGGTGCGATGAAGGCCAACGCGCAAAACTTCGCTCCGGTCGCAGGAACGGGCTTCTGGAAATCGGATGCAGGTTTCTTCGATTCTGCCAGTTCTCGAAAATGGGCGGGCCAGTTATCCAGCGAGGACTTGGCTCTCTACGAGGCGAGAATGACCGAGTTGATCCCAGATGATCGTGCGCGAAGCTGGCTCGAGAATGGGTCTGGCCAAATCTGAGGGGTCGACCTCAGGCTGCCCACATCCGGATCAGATTTGACCGCGATTTTGACAGAAGAAGCACCTGCTCGGCATCGCCCGAGGCTTCGGCCTTGCCGATGGCTTGCCACAGATCGAAGAGGATTTCGCGCTTGGCGGGATCCGCGACCCAGCTGGTGACCCAGCCGATCACGACGAGGCGTTCGCCCTCGGTGACAGGTTCGACGCGGTGGAGCGTATTGGACGGATAGACGACCGCTTCGCCGGGATCGAGCTTGAACTGCCGCTCTTCAATACGATCCGCTACAGATAATGCACCGCCATCGTAAGCCTCTGGATTTGATAGAAAAAGCGTAAAGCTGATATCGGCCCGTGCGCCCGCCATCAGCGCGTTGTCAACGTGCATTCCGTA
>JAHEBR010000108.1 GCA_024642185.1 Marivivens sp.
TGGCCCGTGCGCTTGCGCCGCGGCCGCGCATCATGCTGATGGACGAACCCTTTTCCGGGCTGGACGACCGCCTGCGCGACGAGATCCGCGATCAGACGCTGGATGTGTTGAAAAGCGAGGGAACGGCGGTTCTGCTGGTCACGCACGAGCCGGGCGAGGCCATGCGGATGGCCGACGAGATCGCGCTGATGCGCAACGGCAAGATCGTCCAGCGCGGTGCGCCGTATAATATCTACAACGCCCCGGTGGATCGCGCCGCAGCGGCATTCTTCAGCGATATCAATGTGATCCGCGGCAAAGTTAACGGCGCTTTGACGGAAACGGCCTTCGGCCAGTTCCTCGCTCCGGGCGTGCCGGACGGCACCGAGGTCGAGATCGTGATCCGGCCTCAGCACCTGCGGATCGATTTTGATCGGGGCGGCAAGGGCCCCTTGCCGACCGCCTCCGAGGGCACGCCGGCGCGTGGTATCGTGGAACGGGCGCGCTATATGGGCTCGGAAAGTCTTGTGGAATTCCGCATGGATTTCGACGGCTCGATCCTGAAGGCGCAGATCCCTTCGGTCTTTTTGCCCAGTCCCGGCACGCCGCTCTGGCTGATGATCCGCCGCGACCGCTGTTTCGTTTTCCCGGTCCGCTAGGGCTGGGTCAGAAGCGCCAGAAAGTCGTCGATTGTCTTGCCCTCTTCCGGCAGGAAGGCCGCAGGCCCGACCGACAGGCTCACCATGAAATCGAGCCGGAACACCCTGAAATCCTGCAAGGTTTCGCTGAAGGCGGTGAGCGTCCAGGTGCGCCCCCAGAAATCAAGTTGCAGGGGCCGCGCGTCGTGCACGACGGTCGAGACATCGGGCGCGGCGTAGGCAAAGCGCAGCATCAGGTGATCGCGCAGCCCGCGCCGGATCGGGCCGATATAGGGGGCGGCGCGGGCGGCTTCAGGCGTGGCATAGACAAAGCTCTGCGCGCCCGGCTCCTGCTGGCCCTCCGGCGTCACCGCGCCGACCTTGCTGCGCAGCGAACCGGCCGCCTTGGCCAGTGCTGGATCGGCGGCGCTGCCGACAAGGGCCAAGCCGAGACGGAGCGCCTCGAATTCCTCGCGGGTCAGGGCCAAGGGGGGCAGGCTCACCGGCCCCTTGAGCACATAACCCACCCCGCGTTCCCCCTCGACCGGCAGGCCCGAGGCCTGAAGGGCTGCCATATCGCGCCAGATCGTGCGGGTCGAAACCCCGAGCGCCTTGCCCAGATCGCCCGCGCGGTGCAGCTGCCCGTCGCGCAGGGTCTGGATCAGGGTAAAGAGGCGGTCGTTGCGGCGCATCGGTGGGGCAAACTGTCAGTTTCTTCTAAACGTTTCGCATAAGTGCCACGAAAAAAGGGCTTTGGCGAGGGTAGGCAACTGACATTTTCGTGTCAGCAGGCCTTTGCCAAGGCCGATCCGTGGCCCTGTTCATGATCGTTTTGCCCTTTGATCCGGCGGGGCAAGGCCGTAAGACTGATCTGTCGAAATTCTGGGGCGGCTTTCTCGCGCCGCCCGACTAGGGAGAGAAACATGCTCAACAACATCGGCCTTCCCGGCCTTCTTCTGATCGCTGTCGTCGTTCTGGTCCTCTTTGGCCGCGGCAAGATTTCCTCGCTGATGGGCGAGGTCGGCAAAGGCATCACCGCCTTCAAGAAGGGCGTCGATGACGGCAAGAAAGAAATCGAAGAAAGCGCCGCAGACGCCGCGCGCGACGTGACCCCGGAAAAGGAAAAGGACAAGGCCTGAGCCTTTTCGTCCTGACCATCCAACAATAGGGGATAGCGTCGATGTTTGGCCTCGGCTGGAGTGAAATGGTGCTGATCGGCATCGTGGCGTTGATCGTCATCGGGCCGAAAGACCTGCCTGTGATGTTTCGCACCTTGGGGCAGTTTACCGGCAAGGCGCGGCAGATGGCGCGCGAATTCAGCCGGGCGATGGAAAGTGCGGCCGACGACGCCGGGGTGAAAGACATCACCAAGACGATCAAGGCCGCGGCCAATCCCCAGAAGTTTGGCATCGACAAGCTGAAAGAGGCGACCGACTTCAAGAGCGCGATCAAGCCGGGCGGCGAGACCGAGAAGCTCTCGCAGGAGCGGGCCGAGATCCGCGACAAGATCCAGGAGGCGACCGCCCGTGTCGCCTCGGAGCGGATCGCCCGCGAGAAGGCCGCCACCGAGGCCAAGGCCGCCAAAGAGGCCGCACCTGCGGCCGAGGCCAAGCCCGCTGCAAAACCGGCGCCCAAGCCGAAAGCCCCTGCCAAGTCTGCCGCGAAACCGGCTGCCAAGCCCGCCGCGAAACCGGCCGCCAAGCCCCGCGCCAAGAAAGCCGCAACCCCCAAGCCCGAGGCTGAGGCATGAGCAAGACCGAAGAAATTGACGATTCCTCCGCCCCGCTGATCGAGCATCTGGCCGAGCTGCGCGATCGCCTCATCAAATCGCTGGTGGCCTTCATCATCGGCATGGTGATCTGCTTTGCCTTCTGGAACCCGATCTTCAATTTCCTGACCCAGCCGCTTTGCTCGGCGCTTGCAGATCGCGGGCAGGACGATTGCGGCCTGATCCTGATCGCTCTGCAAGAGGGCTTCTTCGTCGCCATCTCGATCTCGCTGGTGGGCGGCTTGGCGTTGTCGTTCCCGGTGATCAGCTATCAGATGTGGCGCTTCGTGGCGCCGGGCCTCTACAAGTCCGAGAAGGGCGCGTTCCTGCCCTTCCTCGTGGCTTCGCCCTTCATGTTCGGCCTTGGTGCGGCCTTCGCCTATTATGCGATCACGCCGCTGGCCTTTAACTTCTTCCTCAATTTCCAGCAGCCCGGCTCTCTCCTGACCGGAACCGAGGGCGAGACCGCTGTCGCGGGCATCGCCTTCCAGGGCTCGGCCCAGGCCTATCTCTCGCTCACCATCAAGTTCATCGTGGCCTTCGGCCTCTGCTTCCAGCTGCCGGTGCTTCTGTCGCTGATGGGCAAGGCGGGATTGGTCAGCTCGCGCGGCCTCAGGGGGATGCGGAAATATGCCGTCGTCGGCATCCTGATCCTCGCCGCGCTCGCGACCCCGCCCGATGTGATCAGCCAGGTTATTCTCTTCGTCGTGGTCTATGGCCTCTACGAGGTCTCGATCCAGCTTGTCGCCCGTATCGAGCGCCAGAAAGATGCCAAGGCCCGCGAAGAGGGGATCATCGGCGAGGGCGAGAGCCTGTTTGACGATCCTTCGGATGACGAAGAAGAGGCTGAGGCCCCGCAAGAGGACAAGGCGTGAGCGGCCAAGACCCACTTGACCGCATCGCGGCGGCGCTGGACCGGATCAGCCCGCCGCCCCACGCCGCCCCCGACTTTGCCTCGGCAGGCGCCTTTGTCTGGCATCCCGATCCCGACCGTCTGGCGCCGGTGACGCAGGTCAACCGGATCGACGTGAGCCTCCTGATCGGTATCGACCGCTCGCGCAACACGCTTCTGGCCAATACCGAACAGTTCGCTCGCGGCCTGCCGGCCAATAACGCGCTCCTTTGGGGCGCGCGGGGCATGGGCAAATCGAGCCTTGTGAAGGCGATCCACGGCAAGCTTTCGGTCGAACATCCGGGGCTGAAGCTCGTCGAGATCCAGCGCGAGGATCTGGCCTCCATCGGCCGTTGCCTCAATCTTTTGCGGGGCCGCGACGAGCGGTTCCTGCTCTTCTGCGATGACCTTTCGTTCAGCCATGACGACGCGCATTACAAATCGCTCAAGGCGGTTCTGGATGGTGGGATCGAAGGGCGGCCCGACAATGTGGTGCTCTATGCCACCTCGAACCGCCGCCACCTGATGCCGCGCGACATGATCGAGAATGAACGCTCCTCGGCGATCAGCCCTTCCGAGGCGGTCGAGGAAAAGGTTTCACTGTCGGATCGCTTCGGCCTCTGGCTTGGCTTCCACCCCTGCGGTCAGGACGAATACCTCGCCATGATCCGGGGCTATTGCGATGCCTATGGCGTGACGATCGACGACGAGACCCTGCGCGCCGAGGCGATCGAATGGCAGGCCACGCGCGGCAGCCGCTCGGGCCGTGTCGCGTGGCAATACTTCACCGATCTGGCGGGCCGGCGGGGCGTGACCCTTTAGGGCAGATAGCCGGTCGGATCGACACTCTCGAGGCCCTGCCGCACTTCGAAATGCAGGAATGAGGGGTTGCCCGCGCGCACCTTGCCGATGGTCTGGCCTTGCGTGACCTCGGTGCCCTTCTCGACAGTCAGGTTGTCGAGGTTGGTGTAGACCGTCAGCAGGTTGTTCGCGTGGCGGATGACCACGATGGCAACGCCATTGGTATCCTTGGTGATCGCCGCGACCGAGCCTGCGGCGGCGGCCTTGACGGGCGTCCCGACCGGCGCGCCGATGTCGATGCCATCATTGCGGCCTTTGGAATAGGCGCGGATGATCGAGCCGGTGACCGGATAGATGAAAGGCGCATCGCTCGTGGCCGTCTGGCCGAGGTCCGGCGCGGGCGGCGTGGCGACCGGCGCGGTCGAGACGGTCTCTGCCGGAAGGGGCGTCGAGGCCGAGGGCGGCGTCGGGGTCAGCGTGCCTGTGCCGGGCTGCGAGGTCGTTGTGGGGCGTGTCTGGGGCGAGGGCGTGGCCGAGCCCTGAGGGATCAGGAGGAACTGGCCCTCGCGGACGGTGAAATCGGCATCTAGGCCATTCCATTCCGCGAGATCCTGAACCGGAATGCCGTAAAGCCGGCTGATGATGTAGGCGGTCTCGCCGCGTTTGACCTGATGACGCAGCGGCTCGACGCCGGTGGGCGCTGCGGCGGTTGTTGTGCTTTCGAGTGGGGTCGAAGAGATCGTTGAGTCCTGCGGACCAGCGCGATCAATGGCGCTCGAGGCTAGTGAGGTGACGTCAACGCCATTTGCTGCGGTGAAGCCTGTGGTCAACTGCCCTTCGACACGCACCGGCAGGGCGATGATTTCGCCCTCACGCAGTGCTGAGTCGGGGTTGATGCCGTTGTATTTGCCCAAGGTCACGGGATCGAGGGCAAGACGCTCGGCGATGATCCGAACCGTGTCGCCACGGCGGGCGACGGCAACTTGATAGTTGGGATAGGTTATCACCCCGCGCGCGTCGGGCTCGGGCCGGATCGGGATGCGCTGGATCGAGGCGGTGGTATCCAGCGTGTTTCCGCCGAAATCGCGCATATCCCAATCGAGCGCGGTTTCCTGACAGGCGCTCAGAAGGGCAAGGGCGGTCCCTGCGAGAAGCAGGCCGCGAAGGGCAGGAAGGCGATGGGTCATTGCTCGATCCTCGTCATATGTCATGCCCCTGTTTTCCGGGGCTTTGGGGCGCGCCTAGCTGCCAAGTCCTTCAACCAAAGGCACAAAGCGCACGGCGCGTAATTCGTCATAGTCAAATCCGTCTTCGGTCCGTGTGACGCGAATGAGGCTCTGAACCGCATCCGACTGCCCCACGGGCACAACCATGATACCCCCAACTCGAAGCTGGGCCAAGAGCGGGCCTGGGGGGTCTTCGGCGGCGGCGGTCACAAGGATGCGATCGAAGGGGGCCTGTTCGGGAAGGCCGAAGCTTCCGTCGGCGTGGACGGCGGTGATATTGGTCAGGCCGAGCCTGTCGAAGATCGCCTGCGCTTCGGTCACCAGCCGCTTGTGCCGCTCGATCGTATAGACGCGGCGGGCAAGCTGGCTGAGGATCGCCGCCTGATAGCCCGAGCCGGTGCCGACCTCGAGCACCTTGTCGCGCGGCTGGATATTCAGCGCCTGCGTCATCAGCCCGACGACCGAGGGCTGGCTGATCGTTTGCCCTGCGCCGATGGGCAGGGGCATATCCTCATAGGCACGGTCGGCGAAGATCCCGCGCACGAAATCGGCGCGGTCGATCTTTTCCATGGCCGTAAGCACGCGTCCGTCCGTCACCCCGCGCGAGCGGAGCGCGAAGAGGAACTGCATCTTGCGCTCGGCCTCTGTCGTCATGCGAGCGCGTCCTGCAGAAGGGAGAGGCGGTCATGGGCGGTCAGGTCGGCGCGCATTGGCGTGACCGAGATCAGGCCTTCAAGGTTGGCGTGGGCGTCCGAGCCGGGCAGCGTCGGCTCATGCTGCGCGCCGCCCTTGATCCAGAGGAACCGGCGGCCCGAGGGCGAGAGGTGCGGATCGACCGAAAACCGCGTGTTGCGGCGATAGCCTTGGGTCGTGGCGCGGGTGCCTTTGACGGCCGAGGCCGGGACGGGCGGGAAATTCACGTTGTAAAAGAGGCGGTAGTCCTCTTCGTCCCATGGGGCGGCATCGAGCAGGCGGCGCACGACCTGCGCGCCATAGGCCGCGGCGGCCTCAAAGGGATCGTCCAGATCGCGATTGTCGGGGCCGAGAAACTGCGACAGCGCAATCGCCGGAAGGCCCTGAAGGGCCGCTTCCATCGCAGCGCCAATGGTGCCGGAATAAAGCACGTTTTCGGCGGCGTTGTTGCCACGGTTCACGCCCGAGAGGACGAGATCGGGGCGCGAGCCGTTCATCACGTCATAAAGGCCCGCAAGCACGCAGTCGGCGGGCGATCCTTCGGCGGCAAAGCGGCGGGGCGCAAGCTGGGCCACCATCATCGGATGGGTGTAGCTGATGCAATGGCCGACGCCCGATTGCTCGAAAGCAGGCGCGACGGTCCAGACCTCGCCTTGCGGCCCTGCAATCTCCTCGGCGATGGCCTGAAGCGTGGCAAGCCCCGGGGCGTTGATCCCGTCATCGTTGGTGATGAGTATGCGCATATCGTCCTGCCCCTGCTTGCCTCTTCCTATGCAATCGCGGGCAGGGCGGCAAGCGGGCAGGTCAGCCGAGGATGTCCGGCAGGAGGCGGGCGGCCTCGTCGCGGATGTCGGTGAGCTTTGCGCGGTCTTCGCCGGGATAGAAG
>JAHEBR010000109.1 GCA_024642185.1 Marivivens sp.
GCGGTCCTTCGGCGCTTTGCCGAGGCCGGCCGACTGGCGGATGAAGGGTTCGTAGATGTGCTTCCAGAAGGGCCGCGGCGTCATGAAGGTCTTGTAGTAGAACCCCGCCGGCAGGAACCGTGCGAAAAGCGCGTTGATCGCACCGATATCGAATTCAAGCGTCGGCCAGTGGTTCTGGCTCGTGGCATAGAGCCCGTCGAAAAGCTCGGTCGTCGTGGTGCGCTGGTTCGGCTCGAACTTGCCGCCCTTGCCGAGGTTGACGAGCGCGTTGGGCTCTTCCGCCCCGCTCGCCACCACGCCGCGCGGGCGGTGATATTTGAACGACCGGCCGACCATCATCTGATCGTTGGCCAAAAGCGCCGAGGCGAGCGTGTCGCCCTCAAAGCCCTTCAGGCGCTTGCCGTTGAACTGAAACTCAAGGGCGCGGCCACGGTTGAGAAGGCGGCCACCGGCGGCAAGACGCGTGCTCATTTAAACTCCCTCCACGACCAGCCGGGCCTTTTGGCGCTGATCTTGTCCCGCAATTCTAGGGGCGGCTCTTTCGATTGCGCCGGATAGGTGCCAAACACCTCGAGCGTGCCCGTATCCCGCGCCGCAAGGAACCACTTGCCGCAGCCATAGCTGTGGCGCCAGCGCTCGAAATGAAGCCCTTTGGGGTTTTCGCGCATGAAGAGATAGCCCTCGAAGGCCTCATCGCCCGCGCCCACCGTCTCGCGCTTGAGATGCGCCTCGCCGCCAGCGGTCAGCTCGGTCTCTTCGGCATCCACGCCGCAATAGGGGCATTGAAGTGTCAGCATGATAGAACCACCCAAGCTTTTGATTTCCGAAGGTCTGAGGCTTGCCCCAGCCCGTGCGCCAGCGCGGGCAGCGCCCGACCCGCCCCCCCACGGGGCGGGCGCTTCTCGCCCTTCCCGTGCGGGCCGGTCGCTGCCCGCGCCGTGCAACGGTTCAGTCTGGCCCGCATCAGTGCGCCACCCCCGCGGCCACGCTTTCGTCGATGAACTTGCCCTCGCGGAAGCGCCACATGGAAAACTCGTCCGTGAGCGGCGAATAGCCCTTGGCGATCAGCTCGGCCATCGCCCAGCCGGAGCCGGGGATCGCCTTGAAGCCGCCGGTGCCCCAGCCGCAGTTGACGAAGATCCCCTCGACCGGGGTTTTCGACAGGATGGGCGAGCGGTCGCCGGTCATGTCGACGATCCCGCCCCACTGGCGCAGCATCTTCAGGCGCGAGATGATCGGGAAGGTCTCATTCAGGGCGCGGACGGTTTCCTCGATGTGATGGAAGCTGCCGCGCTGGGTATAGTTGTTGAACCCGTCGGTGCCGCCGCCGATGACCATCTCGCCCTTGTCGGACTGGCTCATATAGCCGTGGACGGTGTTGGCCATGACGACCACATCCATGCAGGGCTTGATCGGCTCCGACACAAGCGCCTGAAGCGCCAGCGATTCAATCGGCAGGCGGAAGCCCGCCTTTTCGGCCAGAACGCCCGAATGCCCCGCGACGACGATACCGAGCTTGTCGCAATCAATCGCGCCCTTGGTGGTATCGACGCCGATCACCTTGCCGCCCTCGGTCCGAACGCCGGTGACTTCGCACTGCTGGATCACGTCCATGCCCATGGCGCTACAGGCGCGGGCATAGCCCCAGGCCACCGCATCGTGCCGCGCCGTGCCGCCGCGCGACTGCCAGAGCGCGCCAAGGACCGGATAGCGCGGGCCATCGATATTGATGATCGGCACCAGCTCTTTCACCCGCTGGGGCGAGATGAACTCGGTCACGACGCCCTGCAGCTTGTTGGCGTGCGCGGTGCGCTGATAGCCGCGGATCTCGTGCTGGGTCTGGGCCAGCATCATCACGCCACGGGGGCTGAACATCACGTTATAGTTCAGATCCTGGCTCATCGTCTCGTAAAGCGAGCGGGCCTTTTCATAGATCGCGGCCGAAGGGTCCTGCAGGTAATTCGAACGGATAATCGTCGTGTTGCGGCCCGTGTTGCCGCCGCCGAGCCAGCCTTTTTCAAGGATAGCGACGTTTTTGATCCCGTAGTTCTTGCCAAGGTAATAGGCGGTGGCAAGGCCATGGCCGCCCGCGCCGACGATGATCGCGTCGTATTTCTTCTTTGGCTCGGGGCTTCTCCAGGCGCGGTCCCAGCCGGTGTGGTGGCGCAAGGCTTCGCGGGCGATGGCAAAGGCGGAATAGCGTTTCATGTCGGGCCGAATCCCTCTCTCTGGCGCGGGTGCCCCCGCGAGGTCTTACTGTCCTTCTGAGCGGAATCGCAGGCGACTGGCAACGCCGTATATTCGCGAAATAGCGACATGGGCGGTCGCGAGGGCCGGAAACCGCCGGTCATGGCGCCGCAGGCCCTTTTCCCTGCGGCCCCGCATCGCTAGGTAGGGGAAAGCTTTTCGGAGGCCCCATGCTCTTTTGGTCCATCAGCCTGATCCTTGCGGTGATCACCACCGTCTTTCTCGCCCTGCCGCTCTGGCGCGGGCTCTGGGGAAGCGGCGAGGCCCATACCGATGTCGCGATCTATCGTGACCAGCTGGCCGAGGTCGCCCGCGATCTCGAGCGTGGCGTTCTAGGCGAGGACGAGGCCGAGCGCACCCGCACCGAGATCGCCCGCCGACTTCTCGCTGCCGACAAGGCCGGACACGGCGCCTCGACAACCGGCCCCGCCCGCACGAGCCGCGCGCTCGCGGTCGTGGTGGTTCTTGGGGTCGGCCTTGGCGCTCTGGCCCTCTATTCGAGCCTCGGCGTTCCCGGCTATTCCGACCTCCCGCTGGCGGAACGACTTGACGCCGCAGATGTGATGCGCGCCAATCGCCCTTCGCAGCTTGAAGGCGAAGAAGCCGCCGCCCAGTTGCCCATGCCCGATGTCGGCGCGACCGAAGATTATGTCGCGATGGTCGACCAGCTGCGCGCCATCGTCCTGACCCGCCCCGACGACCAGCAGGGCTGGGAGCTTCTGGCACGCCATGAGGCCTCGCTTGCCAACTATGCCGCCGCTGCGCGGGCGCAATCGCATCTGATCGAACTGCGCGGGCCTTCGGCCAGCGTCGAGGATCTGGTGAACCTTGTCGATATGATGGTGGCCGCCACCGCAGGCGCGGTTTCGCCCGAGGCCGAAACAGTGCTGCGCGAGGTGCTGCGCCGCGACCCCGAAAACCTTGCCGCCCGCTACTATCTCGGCCTGCTCTACGCCCAGACCGACCGGCCCGACGTCGCCTTCCGCCTCTGGCGGGTGGTGGTCGAAAGCGGCCAGAGCGATGTGATCCACGTCCAGCTGGCCCGCGGCCAGATCGAAGAGGCCGCCTTCCGCGCCGGTGTCGACGATTATGCCCTACCCTCCGAGCGTGGGCCGAACGCCGCGCAAATGGCGGATGCGGCGAATATGAGCGAGGAAGACCGCACCGCGATGATCCAAGGCATGGTCGCCCAGCTCTCTGCGCGTCTGGCCAGCGACGGCGGCACCGCCGACGAATGGGCCCGCCTCATCAATGCCTACGGCGTTCTGGGCGAGACCGAGCGGGCGCTGGCGATCTATCAGGAGGCCGAGCTGGTCTTTGCCGGCTCTGAAAGCGCCCTGTCGAAAGTCCGCGCTGCGGCCGCCGAGGCTGGCGTCGGGCAATGATCTGCGCCTCCGCCGAGGAATTAGCGGCCGCACTGCCCGCCTTCGGGGCGATCTGCGGGCTCGACCTCGGCACAGTGACAATTGGTGTGGCTGTTTCCGATAGCCTGCGGTCCGTGGCGACGCCCCTTGAGACGATCAAGCGCAAGAAATTCACCCTCGACGCCGCCCGCCTTCTGGAAATCGCCAAGGCGCGCGACCTCAAGGGCATCGTTCTTGGCCTGCCGATGAACATGGACGGCTCCGAAGGCCCCCGCTGTCAGGCCACCCGCGCCTTCGCCCGCAACCTCGAGCGGCTCACCGACCTGCCCATCGCTTTCTGGGACGAGCGCCTCTCGACGGTCGCCGCCGAGCGGGCGCTTCTCGAGGCGGATACGTCGCGGAAACGTCGCGGGGAGGTGATCGACCATGTGGCAGCGGGGTATATCCTGCAAGGACTGCTCGACAGGCTGGCCTATATGGGACGCGGGTAATGGCTGAGACCGACGACATTTGGAAACGCGAAGAGGTCGAAAGCCCCTGCGTGAAGATCTGTGTCGTGCACCCGGCCGCGCGGCTCTGCACCGGCTGCTATCGCTCCATTGAAGAAATCGGCGCTTGGGGTCGGATGTCCTCCGACGAAAGGCGGGCCGTGATGGCCGAGCTTCCCTCCCGTGCGGGACTATTGGCCAAGCGCCGCGGCGGGCGCGCGGCGCGGCTGTCGGGCGAGAGCTAGTTCACACGCGTCATTCGGCCCGTAGCCAATCCCGCATCTCTTTGAAGACGGGCCGGAAATAGGCAATGGCGCGCCCTTCCCGCGGCGCGCTATCCTTGGGCCCCCAAGGGGCAACGCCATGCAGCATCAGCCGGTGGATCAGGACGGATTGTCCCAACGCCAACGGCACCTCGACCCGCTCGCAAGTCTCAAACACCTCTGCCCGCGCCTCTGTATAGATCTCCGTCACGTCGATCTCGCCCCACATCGAAGCAGGAAGCCCCGCGAAGGCCGACATGAAGGCATCGCGCATGATCTCGTGGCTGCCGGGCCAGACGACGAGCGGCGCGGCCTTGGCGGCGTTGAGCGGGATACCGAGGATAAAGGCGTGCGCCTCGCGCAGAAACCGCCGCCGCTCGGCCCCCTCGGCGTGGATCCCATCCACATGGGCCGCATCGCGCTTGAGCCGGTAGCGGTGGTTCGCCTCGCTCTCCTCCGCGTCGCGGCGCGGATAGCCGGGATAGACCACCGAGACCTGTGCGGGATGCACCGGAGTGATCCACGGCATCAGCCCCTCCCACGGGCCTTGCAGGGCCGTGCCGCCGATCGCACCGTTCTCGTCGTTCGGCAGGGCCTCGACGCCCACAAACCACGTCTTTTCATGCCGCAGCCACTTGGCCTGCCACTCCGGATCGGCGGCCACGCGCTTGGCCTCTGGCAAGGCAGCGGCGGCCCAAGCGGCAACCCGCGCGTCCTTGGGCAGGACGACAAAGCCATCCCCGTCAAAAGCTTCGGCCGCAGTTACCATCCTATCGCCTTTCTCAGCATGTTGAGGGCCACAAGCACGAGGAATGCGCCAAAGATCCGCTTGAGGCGGGTGGCATCGGTCTTATGCGCCAGCGCCGCGCCATAGGGGGCGGTGATCAGGGTCATCGCGATCACAAGACCGAAGGCGATGAGGTTGACCGCGCCGATGGTCAGGGGCGGGGTTGCGCCTTCCGGCATCTCGACAAGCAGGAAACCGATCACCGAAGGCACCGCAATGATCACGCCAAAGCCCGCCGCCGTTGCCACGGCGCGGTGGATCGGCACGTTGAAAAGGCTCATGGTGGGCACCCCGAACGAGCCGCCGCCGATCCCCATGAGGACCGAAAGGAAGCCGATCACCGGCGAAAAAAGATAACCTTTCACCCCCATCGGCATGGCTTGCCCCAGCCGCCAGTGCGACTTGCCCAGCGCCATGTAGACGCCGACCAAGATCGCCAGAATTCCGAAGATCGCCTGCAAGGTGGTCGAGCGCAGTGACGCGGCCACCGTCACGCCCACAACCGCGCCCATGGCAATGCCGGGGGCCCAGCCCTTGAGGATATCCCAATCGACCGCGCCTTTCCTGTTATGGGCAAGGACCGAGCGCAGCGATGTCACGATGATCGTGGCAAGCGATGTGGCGAGGCACATCTGCATGAGCTGCGCGCTTTCGTAACCGAGCGTGGAAAAGGCATAGTAGAAGGCCGAGACAAGAACGATCCCGCCGCCAACGCCAAGAAGCCCAGCCAGGATACCGGCAATGGCGCCTATCCCCAAGAGCATTGCGGCCATTGTGACAAGCAGGGTCGTGTCGGTCATCCGGTGCTCCTTGCGTTTGGCGCTTTGATGCCCCTTCGCGGTGGTTGCCGCAAGGCGTCATGCCGCGTGCGACGCACCCTCAACCTCGGCCAGAGCTTTCAGAACCAATGTCGTCCCCGCCCCGTCCTCATGCGCCCCCTCGCTCAAGATCCGCCGCCAGTGCCGCGCACCGGGGCGTCCGTGGAAGAGGCCGAGCATATGGCGGGTGATCTGGTGCAAGCGGCCACCCGAGGCGAGATGCGCCTCGATATAGGGCAGCATGGCGCGCACCACCTCTTCGGCGCTGCGCCCCGTCTCCTCGCCCCAGATGCGCCGGTCGGCCTCGGCCAGAATATCGGCCGGCTGGTGATAGGCGGCCCGCCCGATCATCACCCCGTCGATGCCGCGCGCGAGGAAGCCTTCCGCCGCCTCAAGGCTGGCGATGCCGCCGTTGATCGACAGGTGCAGATGAGGGAAGAGCTCTTTCATCCGGAACACGAGATCATAGTCGAGCGGCGGCACCTCGCGGTTTTCCTTGGGGCTCAGCCCTTGAAGCCACGCCTTGCGCGCATGGATCGTGAAACGATTGACCCCCGCCGCCGCCACGCGCGAGAGAAACTCGGGCAGGATATCTTCCGGCACCTGATCGTCGACCCCGATCCGGCACTTCACCGTGACCTCGACCGGGCTCGCCGCGATCATCGCCGCCACGCAATCGGCCACGAGGGCGGGGCGTTCCATCAAAACCGCGCCGAAAGAGCCCGACTGCACGCGGTCGGAGGGGCAACCCACATTGAGGTTGATCTCGTCATAGCCATAGCCCGCCGCGATCCGGCAAGCCTCGGCCAGCTGCGCCGGATCCGACCCGCCGAGTTGCAACGCCACCGGATGCTCGGCCGGATCAAACCCCAAAAGCCGCTCGCG
>JAHEBR010000110.1:0-3335 GCA_024642185.1 Marivivens sp.
CGGGCCGAAGGTCTTGCTCCCGCGCAGCTGCGCCTTGGTCTTTTCAAACTGCATCACGTTCTCGATCCGCCGGTCGATGAAGGCATCCGTATCT
Organism: Marivivens sp.; assembly: GCA_024642185.1. Classification (GTDB taxonomy): domain Bacteria; phylum Pseudomonadota; class Alphaproteobacteria; order Rhodobacterales; family Rhodobacteraceae; genus RFZI01. The sequence goes on from JAHEBR010000110.1 coordinate 95, forward strand.
TCGCCGCCACTGTGATCTCCCAGCCAATAGAGGACGACCGAGGAATAGACCGCCGAGAGGATCGCGCGCTTGGAATACCAGTTCACATCGCGCGAGGTGTCGCCAAGCTCGTCCCAAATCCGGTCAGCCGTGCCCCAGATCAATGCCGCCCCTTCGCCCGCGTGGAGCGGCAGAGAAAACAGCGCGGTGCCACGCCGGACTGCCTCGCGGTCGGCATGGGCGAGGCGTTGGCGCAGGGCAAAGGCCACCCGCTCGCTATAGCGCATAGCGGCAAGATCGGCCTCGGCCATTGCCGCGGCCATCTGATCGTCGCCACGCTTGTGATAGGCCACCGCCAGATCAATCGCCCCGCGCGGACAAAGTGCCTTGATCGCCTGCTCGTCGGCCCCAAGATCCGCCGCCCCTGCCTTCAGCGCGGCCTCGGACCAGCCATCAAACGCAACGTGCGGCAGGACCGCATCGAGAAAGCCTTGAAGATCAACGGGTTTGGCGCGTTTGGGCATGGCAGACTCCTTACCTGCGCCAGACTAGACAAAGAACCGGCCCTTTGCTATACGGCGCGCTCCTGCAACTTATGCAAATCCAACTTAGAGAGGTGGTGAAAACCACATGCAGGTTAGTGTTCGTGACAACAACGTCGATCAGGCGCTCCGCGCTCTGAAGAAAAAGCTGCAGCGTGAAGGCGTATTCCGCGAGATGAAGCTCAAGCAACATTTCGAGAAGCCGTCCATCCGCAAGGCGCGCGAGAAGGCCGAGGCCATCCGCCGTCAGCGCAAGCTGGCTCGTAAGAAAGCGCAGCGTGAGGGTCTGCTCTAAGCACCCCCTGATGAACGCGAAAAACGGCCCCCGCAGCCTCTGGCTCCGGGGGTTTGTTTTTGCCTGACAGGTGCTAGTGTCGCGCCAAAGGAGCGGGCATTCATGCGTCGTCCAGCCATTCTCGACACTTTGCCAACCACAACCCGCGCCAGCCTGACGGCTGATGCCCTGTCGGGCCTGACCGTGGCGATGGTGGCGATCCCGCTCAGCCTCGCGATCGCCATCGCCTCGGGCGCCGATCCTGCAACCGGCCTTGTCACGGCGATCATCGGCGGCTTCCTTATTTCTGCCTTCGGCGGCAGCCACTTCCAGATCGGCGGGCCGACCGGCGCCTTTATCGTGGTGGTCTATGGGGTCATCGCCGCGCACGGATATGACGGGCTGATAATCGCAACCTTCATGGCCGGCTTGATCTTGCTGATCGCAGGCATATTCCGCGCCGGGAGCCTGATTTCCTATATCCCCGAAGCGGTGATCGACGGCTTCACCATGGGCATCGCGGTCATCATCGGCACAAGCCAGCTCAAGGACTTCTTCGGTCTTGCGGTCGAGAAGGTGCCGGCTGACTTCCTCGAGAAGATACCGGCGCTTTGGGAGGCTAGAGACTCACTCAACCCAGAAGCGGTGCTAGTCGCTCTTGTCACAATGGTGCTGATCGTCCTCTTCCGCCGTGCCGCGCCCCGCCTTCCGGGCTTGATCGTCGCTGTTGCCCTTGTCTCGCTGGCGGTTGCGATCACGCCGCTTGATACCGACACGATCGGCTCTCGCTTCGGCGATCTTCCCAAGACCCTGCCCAAGCCGACATTCCCCGAAATTTCTCTGGCAAGGATTGAAGAACTCATTCCTTCAGCCCTCGTCATCGCCTTCCTCGCCGGGGTCGAATCGCTCCTCTCGGCCATGGTCGCTGACCGGATGACCACCGCCAAACACCGCCCAAACGCCGAGCTGATCGCCCAAGGCGTGGCCAATTTCGGCTCGTCCCTTTTCGGCGGCCTGCCCGCCACCGGCGCCATCGCCCGCACCGCGACGAACATCCGCGCCGGCGGGCAGACCCCGCTTGCGGGGATCATTCACGCCCTGACGATCCTTGTCGTGATGTGGGTCGCAGCACCCTTGGCCGGATATCTGGCCATGCCCGCCCTCGCTGGCCTCTTGATCCTGACGGCCTGGAACATGGCCGAGCCCCACAAATGGCGGACGCACCTCACCAAGCCCCGTGCGGATCTATTCGTGCTGCTGGTGACCTTCGGCCTGACCGTCCTCGCCGACCTGACAGTTGCCATCGGCGTCGGCGTCAGCCTCGGCCTCGCCATCCGTATGCGCCGCCGCAAGGTTCCGCCGGCCGACTGGACGCCGCGGGATCAGTAATCAGCCGACCGGAATCGCAGTGGTCTGCCGCACGTTCTTGAGCGAGAAGGACGACTGCATCGTTTGGACCCCCGGCAGGGTTGCCAGATAGCGCCGGTGGATCTGGGCGAAATCGTCGGTATCGCGGGCGATGACCTTGAGGAGATAGTCGGCGGTTCCGGCCATTAGATGGCATTCCAGAACCTCGGGCACCCGCGAAACGGCGCGCTCGAAGGCCTCAAGGATTTCGTCGGCCTGCCCATTGAGCGTGATCTCGACGAAAACAGTCGTCTGCCGCCCCAGCTTGCGCGGATCAAGAAGCGCGACATAGCCCGTAATATAGCCCGTTGACTCAAGCCTTTGGACCCTCCTGTGACAGGCGGAGGGCGACAGGTTCACACGTTCCGATAGATCAGCGTGAGAGATTCGACCGTCCTTTTGCAGAGCCTCGAGAATTCGACGATCTGTGCTATCTAATTCCATATCTCGCACTCTTCTTGCGCTTTGTAGTTGTCTTACGCACGTTTCCACGAAAATCCTGCCGATTTCAACACAAGATACCCAAGAACGTGCGCGCCGCCTGCGCGATAGTCGCGTCAGATTCGAACACTTATGGGGAGGATGCCCGATGCACATCGGTTGCCCGAAGGAAATCAAGCCGCAGGAATTCCGCGTCGGTATGACGCCGAGCGCCGCATATGAGGCCGTCAAGGCCGGCCACACCGTCACCATCGAGACCAATGCCGGTGCTGGGGCTGGCTTCTCGGATGCCGACTATGTCGCCGTGGGCGCCAAGATCGCCGGCACCGCGAAAGAGGTTTTCGCCGCCGCCGACATGATCGTGAAGGTGAAAGAGCCTCAGGCCGTCGAGCGCAAGATGCTGCGCGAAGGCCAGATCCTCTTCACCTACCTCCACCTCGCTCCCGATCCGGAGCAGACCAAAGACCTCCTCGCCTCGGGCGCAACCTGCATCGCCTACGAGACCGTGACCGACGACCGTGGCGGCCTGCCGCTCTTGGCTCCGATGTCGGAAGTTGCTGGTCGGCTTGCCCCCCAGGTCGGCGCCTGGACCCTGCAA
>JAHEBR010000110.1:3345-6851 GCA_024642185.1 Marivivens sp.
TCGCCGGCCAAAGTCCTCGTCATCGGCGGCGGCGTTGTCGGAACCCACGCGGCCAAGATCGCCGCAGGTATGGGCGCTGACGTGACCGTTCTTGATCGTTCGCTCCCGCGCCTGCGCTATCTCGACGATGTCTTCGGCGGCACCTTCAAGAACGCCTACGCTTCGGCCGCCAACACGATCGAACTGGCCCGTCAGGCCGACATGATCATCGGCGCCGTGCTGATCCCGGGTGCGGCTGCTCCGAAGCTGATCTCGAAGGCCCAGCTGTCCGAGCTCAAGCCGGGTGCCGCGCTCGTTGACGTTGCCATCGACCAGGGCGGCTGCTTCGAAACCTCGCGCGCGACCACGCACCAGGATCCGATCTATGACGTCGACGGCATCATGCATTACTGCGTCGCCAACATGCCGGGCGCCGTGGCCCGCACTTCGACCATCGCGCTTGGCAATGCCACCATGCCCTTCATGATGGCGCTGGCCAACAAGGGCTGGAAACAGGCCTGCGCCGACGACAAGCACCTTCTGAACGGCCTCAACGTGCACGCCGGCAAGCTCACCTACGCCGCCGTTGGCGAGGCGCTCGGCCTGCCGACCGTGGCCGCCGCGTCGGTTCTGTAAGGAAAAGGTTGTTCGGCCGCACCCTCCCGCGGCCAAACCTTTGAAAGCCCGCCATTCCCTGGCGGGCTTTCGCTTTTTGAAGAGGTTAGCCCTTCTTCAGAGAGTCTCTAATCTCGATGAGAACATCGATCTCGCTGGGCCCTTTGGGCGCAGCGGGGGCGGCCTCCTCCTTCTTCTTCATGCTGTTGACGCCTTTCACCAGCAAGAACACCACCCAAGCAACGATCAGAAACTTGATCACCGCGTTGATGAAGTTGCCATAGTTGAAGGCCGCGGCGTCGGGATCGCTGCTGAGCGCGATCTTGAGGCCCGAGAAATCTATCCCGCCGACAAAGAGGCTGATGATCGGGTTGATAAGGTCGTCGACCATCGAAGTTACAATCGCGGTAAATGCCGCGCCAAGAATGATACCGACAGCCATGTCCATAACATTGCCGCGGGCAATGAACGTCTTGAATTCCTTTAACATATTGCACTCCCTCTTGTTCGCGCGTTGATTTGGAACGCCCCCAATTTGCAATTCAAATTTGGGTTGCACAACAAAAAACCCCCGCCAAATGGCAGGGGCTTTCAATTGATGTGGAAGGCAGATCAGCCGCGCAGAACGCCGCCTGTGGCTTTGCTGACCTTTTCGATGATCTTGGCGCTGACGGCCTCGATGTCGGCCTCTTTCAGCGTCCCTTCGGTCGGCTGGAGGCGCACGGTGATCGCGAGCGATTTCTTGCCCTCGCCCAGCGAGCCGCCAACAAACTCGTCGAACACCCGCACATCCGCGATCAGCGCCTTGTCGGCGCCCGCGGCGGCGTTGACGAGGGTCAGCGCTTCAACCGAGGTGTCGATAACAAAGGCAAAATCGCGCTCGACGGCCTGAAACTCCGAGACCACAAGCGCCGGGCGCGTCGCGGTGCGGTTCTTCGGCTGGGGCACTTCCTCGGGCCAGATGGTGAAGGCCACGGCAGGCCCCTTGATATCCATCTCGCGCAGCACCTTGGGGTGCAGTTCGCCAAAGACGCCGAGGATCTTCTTCGGCCCAAGGCAGATCTGGCCGTGGCGGCCGGGGTGCCACCACCCCGCGCCATTGCGCAGGATCTGGACCTTGGCCGGCGCGCCAATCGCCGCAAGGATCGCCTCGGCATCGGCCTTGGCGTCGAATAGATCGACCGGGCGCGAACCGCCATGGACATCTTTCGGCCCGTTGCGGCCCACGAGGAGGCCGCTCACCTGCAGGTGCTGCTCTTCCGGCTCGCCGCCGTGGAAGGCATGGCCCACCTCGAAAAGCGCCAGATCCATGAAGCCGCGGGCCTGATTGCGCGCCGCAGCCCGCAGGAGGCCGGGCAGCAGATCGGGGCGCATATGGCTCATATCGCTCGAGATCGGGTTTTCGAGCTTGGAGGCATCGTCACCGCCGCCGAAAAGCGCGGCCGCCGCCTCGTCGATGAAGGTATAGGTTACGCATTCGTTATAGCCCAAAGCCGCCGCCGTGCGCCGCGCCGCTCCAGCGCGGAGCTGCGAGGCGGTAAGGATCGGCTTGGGCACGCCGGGCAGAGCCCGCGCCATCGGCCGACCAACAAGCTTGGTCAGCGAGGCGATGCGGGCGACCTCTTCCACAAGATCGGCCTCGCCCTGAACGTCCGAACGCCATGACGGCACATGGGCCATGTTGCCCTCAAGGCGAAAGCCCAGCGCCGTCAGCGTCTGGCGCTGCTCGGCCTCAGAGATTTCCATGCCAACGAGCGATTGCACGCGGGCCGGATCGAGCCGGTAGGCGCGCGCCACGTCCGGCACAGCGCCCGCGACGACAACCTCGGAGGCCTCGCCGCCCGCATGATCGACGATCATCCGCACGGCGTGTTCAAGCCCCTCGGGCGTGAACGCCGGATCGACGCCGCGTTCAAAGCGATAACGGGCGTCGGAATGGATCTTCAGCTTGCGCCCCGTGGTCGCGATCTGGACCGGATCCCAATAGGCGCTTTCGACGAAAACGTTGACCGTCTCCTCGGTGCAGCCTGTCACCGCGCCACCCATGATCCCGGCGATGCTTTCAACGCCGGTCTCGTCGGAAATGGCGATCATGCCGGCTTCGAGCGTGTATTCCTTGTCGTCGAGGGCGACGATCTTTTCCCCGCCCTCGGCACGATGCACCCGCAGGTCGCCCTTGACCTTGTCGGCATCGAAAACGTGCAGCGGGCGGTTCTGGTCGTAGGTGAAATAGTTGGTCACATCGACGAGGAAGGAAATCGGCCTGAGGCCAATCGCCCGAAGCTGCGCCTGAAGCCAGTCGGGCGAGGGGCCGTTTTTCACGTCGCGGATCAAACGACCATAGAAAACCGGGCATCCATCGGCGGTATTGTCATCAATCGACACATTTAGCGGCGAAGCAAAGCTGGCCTCGACCGGCGCCACAGTGCAGGGCTTGAGCTTGCCCAGCCCCCGCGCCGCGAGATCGCGGGCGATGCCGCGCACGCCGAGGGCGTCGCCGCGGTTGGGGGTGATGGCGATCTCGATCACCGGATCGACACGGGCCGGATCGTTCTGGGCAAGCCAATCGGCAAAGCTTTGGCCCACATCGCCCGAGGGCAGCTCGATGATGCCGTCATGCTCGTCGGACAACTCAAGCTCGCGCTCGGAGGCCATCATGCCGTGGCTTTCGACGCCCCGGATCTTGCCCACGGAAAGGGTCACGTCGATGCCGGGCACATAATCGCCGGGCTTGGCAAGAACGACCGTGATCCCCGCCCGCGCATTGGGCGCGCCGCAGACGATCTGTTTGTCGCCCTCGTCGGTCTCGACCACGCAGACGCGCAAGCGATCCGCATCGGGATGCTGCACCGCGGATTTGACCTTGGCGATGGTGAAGGGGCGCAGCTTTTCCGCCGGGTTTTCGATGCCTT